>NZ_JBHNYX010000150.1:0-209 GCF_054960505.1 Alteromonas sp. G4i13
CCGGGCAGTCTCAGCATCATTGGGGCTGGTACCCAAACAACATAGCTCAGGAGGCAAGCATAATCTACAGGGGATTAGTAAGCGTGGAGATAGCTATCTAAGAACCTTACTCATTCATGGTGCCAGGGCTGTCATGCGAGTGAGTAAACATAAAGAGACACCATTGTCTCAATGGATAAAGCGAATAGAGCAAACGCGGGGGAGAAACA
>NZ_JBHNYX010000016.1:0-108209 GCF_054960505.1 Alteromonas sp. G4i13
CAGCCTGTGAGCGGTCCGATTTATCTTGCAAGAGTGAAAGGCGGGATTTTGGGCGACGGCGTTAATTCGTTACTTGCTGGCATGTTCAACACCTTTCCAAATACTACATTTGGCCAGAATAACGGGGTTATCCAATTAACCGGCATCGCCAGCCGTAAGGTCGGCTTTTTTGTTGCAGCGCTATTCGTTGTTATTGGGTTCTTCCCCATTGTAGGTGGTGTGCTGCAGGCTATTCCCAAGCCAGTTCTTGGCGGTGCTACTCTGGTTATGTTTGCCATGGTGGCCGTGGGTGGCTTAAAGCTATTAGCCAGCTACGCACTTGATAGGCGCAGTAGTTTGGTGACAGCGTGTGCGCTAGGTATGGCGATTGGTGTAATGATGGTACCAGAAGCCCTTTCTGAATTGCCTTCATGGCTTGAAAATATCTTACTTTCCCCAGTAACCTCGGCCGGCCTTACCGCCGTCATCCTTGATTTAACCTTACCTGGAAAAAAGCCCCTTGCTTCCCCACACGCTAGTGCACAAAAAATTGAAAGCAGCACTGGCGTTGCTCAGGACAACCCTGCTTACGAGCCTATTCACAACCCAAAGCCAGAAGGTAACCGTAGGGCGCCGAAAGCACTCAATGAAAAAGCCGTTGTAAACCATGAGGTTGTCAAGCACTCAGCTCACTCGACACACATTTTAAGTATAGACGGACAACCGGGCGTAACCTCTGCTCTTTTTAGTGCAAAAGCTCGCTAAAAATCACCTTATAAGTGCATGCATTTATGCGATTGAGTTTATTTACATAAAAATAACAATATAAGAACAACATTATATATTTTTATCCCTATAATTCAGCAACTTAAGAGAAGGTTAAAAGTTGACCAACTGGACAAGTAGTTGGCACTCATCCTGCTAACTCTCTTGCCAATAACAAAACGCATATAAAAATGCGTGAAAAGAACCCTAAAAAGGGGCAACTAAAAATAACGAGGAAACCATGAAAAACACTACATTCAATTTATCTCCTCTAGCAAAAGCTTTTGCAATGACTACCGCGGTCGCGCTATCGTCGCAAGCTTTTGCTCAAGAAGAGACAGAGGTTAAAGAAAAAGACGTTGAAAAAATTCAGGTAACAGGATCCCTTGGGAGCCTTCCTGGCCAAGACGTTGAGTCAGTTTTTGGCTTTGGCAAATCTATTCTCGAAACGCCTCGCTCAGCGTCCACGATTTCTCAAGAGCAAATGGAGCGCTTCAACGTTTCAGACATTGATGAACTCGTCGCGTTCGCACCAGGTACATTCACACAGTCGTTCTTCGGTGTTGCAGGCTCTCTGGATGTGCGGGGCACGCCCGGGGAAACTTACTTCCGCGGTGTTAAGCGCTTAGACAACCCAGGTAACTACCCTACGCCTATTGGCGCGTCCAGCCGAATCGACATCGTTCGTGGTCCGGCATCACCTATTTACGGCCCATCAAAAATTGGTGGTTATCTGAACTTTAATCCCAAGTCTGCCCGTGCGTCATCGGGGCAGTATTTAGATGCACCAACAGGCGCGTTGTCTTACACAACGGGGTCGTGGAACAAGAGCATTTTAACCGCAGAAGTTGGCGGACCGACTAGTGTTGCCGGTAAAGAAATGGGCTATTACATATACGGTGAGCTAGAAAACTCTGACAGTTACTACGACAATACCCAGACTGATCAAACCGTACTTCAAGCATCATTTAATATCGATATTACCGATAACCTTCGCTTTGAATTTGGTGGTATGTACCACGACTACGATGGTAACCAAGTGGCCGGCTGGAACCGATTAACTCAGGAGTTAATTGACGACGGAACCTATATTACAGGTACGGCTCAACCATTAGATACGGACGGCGACGGTCAAATCAGTCACGAAGAATATGCTGAAGTCGCCGACTTGATTTCACCGTTTATTTTCACGCCAGCTGTCCCATTAGATTCGGTTACAGGCGACTTTTTCGATCCTTTAATGGCATTACAAAACCCAGGTACCACGACCTTAAGTGGTAGCCAAACTTTGGTAGCACCTGATGACCAACTTGGTAACGAAGCCATAACGCTCTACTTCGACACCATTTACTACACGGATAATTGGGAAATTCGCAACCAGCTTTTCTATGATGCATACGACAACATAAACGAAAATGCTTATGGCTTCTCACAATTCCATGACAGCTGGGTTATAGAAGACAAACTAATTTTTGCGACAGAATATGAGAACGACGGACTATTAGCGCAATTTCAATTTTCTCCATCTGTACGCTATACCGACTTTGAGCACGGCGATGACTTTACTTACGAGTTCTTTAATCGTCGCGACCTAACCATGCCGTCTTCAGCGCTAGATCGCCGCCTTTTGTCTACCCGCTCGGGTAAAAACTACGACAACTATGACGTAGGTAATTACTTAGACTTAGGCATTGCTGCAATGACCGATTTAACTTGGGACTGGGGTTTAAACTTAGTACTAGGTTTACGATACGACACTATTGATATTGAAAGCACATCGCGCACGGATTTACTTCTGGGTGCTACTGGAGATGAAACACCAGTTTATGCTGAAGAAACCGTAGATGGATGGTCTTGGAACGCTAGTATTTCATATGAATTTGAATTTGGCCTTATTCCTTATATCACTGCAGCAGAGCAAGCTACCCTTGTTGCAGGCCAGGGCGCCGAGATTGGTGTTGGCCAACTCAATCAACCTGGTGGTGGCGGTGCATTCGACACCTCTGAGCTGATGGAATACGGTATTAAAGGTTCTCTCGTTGACGATACACTCTATTTTGCCCTTTCATTCTTTGAGCAAGAGCGTACCGACTTCAATACTCAGAATACGGTCACCAACAACACAACCAATAACGAAGGCACCGAATTTGAACTTCGTTGGGTAGTCAATGAGAACCTTGTTGTTTCTGCTGGCTATACAAATATAGAAGTTATCAACTTAACTGCACTTGCCAATGGAAACCAATTTGGGTTCTTAGGTGCTGACGATTTAGTTGCTCTTGATGATCCTTCGTTAATTTTTGGCGGGAACGTAGTAGGTCTTAACCTTGTTGGTGAAGGAGAAACAAACTCTGACGGACGAAAGGCCGGTATTCCTGAAAATATTTACACGCTGACAGCAACCTATGACTTCCAAAATGGTTATGCTGCCAACGTGAGTATTGTGGATGTGGATGAGGTCGCGTCTGGCTACTCAGCTGCAGTGACACTTCCAGCCTACACGTTAGTCAATGCTGGCTTGTCATATCAGGCGGAAGATTGGTCGTTAAACTTAACCGTTAAAAACTTAACTGACGAGCGTTATTTCCGCTCTAACTTCCCTGATCTATTTGGTAGTCAAATTGTACTACCTGAACTACCGCGTCACTGGAATGCTAAATTTACTTACTCATTCTAAGTTCGCATACTCTTTGAGCGTGGTCGTGCCTCATGTGTAGATTGAACGTTCGACACACGCTCTCAGGCCTGTAAGTTTTTTCGATAAGAAGCCCAGTTTGATAATGCTGGGCTCTTTTTTAGGAGTACTAGATGCATCTTTCTTTTTATCCACTGCTTAAACAAAAACGGTCTGCCTTTTTCAACGCTTTGCTTATATTGGCTATGTTTTTGGGTTTCTGTAGCAGTAGTTATTCTGCCAGTGTTAAAACCAATGACGCTAAGCCGCCAATGAAAGTGAAGGTTGTTGTGGTAAGTATGTTCGAAATTGGCAGCGACGAAGGCGACGCGCCTGGTGAATTTCAATTGTGGAAGGCTCGCCAGAAACTCACAACCCAATACCCTTTGCCTCATGGCTTTCACGATATTTACGCCAATCCTGATACAGGTGTAATCGGTATGGTTACGGGAATGGGAATGGGCATTGCGCGCGCTTCAGCAGCAATAATGGCACTAGGTCTTGATCCTCGCTTTGATTTATCCCAAGCCTATTGGTTGGTCGCAGGGATCGCGGGAGTCGACCCAGCGGATAACACCATTGGAAGTGCAATTTGGACCGATTACGTAGTCGATGGCGACCTAGCACATCAAATTGACGCTAGAGAAATTCCGTCTCAGTGGAGTACGGGTTATTTCCCCCTCTTCACTCATGCGCCCTTTGAAAACGCTGACGCTGTAGACGTAAACAACAGCCCAAATGGCGAGGTGTACGCGCTGAACTTACCTTTAGCAAAGTGGGCCTATTCGTTGACAAAAGACACCAAGCTTTTAAACAACGAAGCGATGGATGCACTGAGAGCCAAGTACACCAACTCAGCTAGTGCTAAAGCACTTCCAAATGTATCTATGGGTGCGCATTTATCTGCTTCTACCTTTTGGCATGGCGAAAAACTAAATACGTGGGCAAACGATTGGGTAGCATACTGGACACAGGGCAAAGGAAATTTTGTTACCTCGGGCATGGAAGACTCAGCAACACTTCAAAGCTTGAGCTACTTGGACAATGCAGGGTTAGTCAACAAAGACCGCTTACTTATTCTTAGAACGGCGAGCAATTTTACCATGCAGCCACCATCGTTGAGCGCAGCGGAGAACTTAAAGTTAGAGAGTTCTGGCGATGGATATGCAGCAATGGGAGCCGCTATAGAAGCCGCCTATAATGTCGGCTCGCAGGTTACAGACTATATTGTAACGCATTGGGAAACCGTAAAAGATACGCCCCCTTCAGCGGAATAAACGTACTTTAACCTCTACGCTGTCACTGATTTTGCATTTAGTGCATGGCGCACCTGAAGGGTAACGTCATTTTGTACCACGGGCTTGGCAAGAAAATCGGCCATGCCCGCTTTGCTACAATTAGTTTTATCTTCAGGTGTAGTATTTGCCGTTACAGCCACAATACGACCGTGTTTGGGCAATAAGTTTTCTTGGACAATAATCTTAGTCGCACTTACCCCATCGAGCACTGGCATAGCGCAATCCATAAAAATAATGTCGTATTTTTTAGCTCGGGCCATTTGAACGGCCACTTCGCCATTTTCGGCTTCATCTGGAAGGTAATTAAACTTCTCTAGCATGGATGCAAGCACGAAACGGTTTATATCGTTGTCATCAACAACCAAAACGTTAAGAGGAACGCTAAGCAGGTCTGAAGAGAGGACAACGTCACTCTGCTTTTCTTTATCTAAAACTGCCATTTCTACAGGTATAGCAATAT
Source organism: Alteromonas sp. G4i13 (assembly GCF_054960505.1). NCBI lineage: Bacteria > Pseudomonadati > Pseudomonadota > Gammaproteobacteria > Alteromonadales > Alteromonadaceae > Alteromonas > Alteromonas sp. G4i13. The sequence continues at coordinate 5,177 of NZ_JBHNYX010000016.1, forward strand.
CGAAACAGGAGCCTTTCCCTGCGCTTGAACGCACTTCAAGCTCGCCATCCATTTTGCCAACAAGTTGATTGACGATAGACAACCCTAAACCGTTTCCATTTAACTCTTCAGAGGCACTGGCGGTATCGTTTTGAAATGGTCTAAAAATACGTGACAATATTTCATCACTCATGCCCACACCAGTGTCTTCAATTGACGCAAGTAAGATAGGCACATCGCCTTGGTGCTTTAACGTAACTTGCACCGAAATATACCCTTTCGGCGTAAATTTAACCGCGTTCGATAGTAAATTTGTAATGACTTGACTGATTCGGGCGGCATCTCCGTGAACATAAGTGTTTTCGTCAAAAGACAGCACCGCGTAAAGCCTTACGCCTTTCTCTGCACATTTTGTTTTAAATACATCTAGGATATCTTCAATCAACGAACGCGCACAAAAGTCGCTATATTTTAGTGAGAATTCGCCGTTAATAATGGACGTGTAATCCAAAACATCGTTTATAAGAGACAATAAGCGGTCTGCGCTATGAAGCGCCACGTCCGCTTTGCGCATTCGCACATTTTCTTTATTTTCGAACTTGATCGCCTGCAGCATGCCGGTAATGCCATTAAGCGGCGTCTTTAATTCGTGGCTTATACGGGATAACAACATGCCACGTTCTTTAGACGCAGCTTCGGCTTCTCTTCTTCTCTCATCCAATTCGAGTCTAAGTTGCACCGACTTGTTTACGTTTTGGCAAGTCCCAAACAAACGAATACACTTTCCGTGCTTCATTTCAGCCATGCCGTGGGTTTCTATCCAAACTGAATTACCTTTGGCGGAGACAAGTTCAAGCGTTGCACTCCACGGTTCACCCGTAGCGACCGTGTGGGAGACAATGCGGTTTATCTCATCTCTATCAAACCCCTCTTTGTAGAAGTTGATAGCTGTTTCTAATGTGGGTACAAAGTCTTCTGAGACTTCGTGAATAAGCCGAGTTTGTGAAGACCAGCTAAGTGCATTAGTGGTCAAATCAACTTCCCATGTGCCTATGTTCGCTACACTTTGTAACTTTTCGTACAACGTGTTTTGATTGGTCTCTGCTTTTTCGAGATGAAACTTATCCAACATCACGCTCAGGCAATCGTCTAACAGCGACAGCTTGTCGAGGTTTACCGACTGTTCCGGGCACGCATTAATAAAGACTAAGCAGACTTGGCTTCCATCTAGGGTATGAACACGGCCTCGAATGTATTTTTCGGCATTAAAATAAGTAGAAAACCATTGTTTAAATGCAGTAGAACACTTTGCGCTGTTTACAGGGAAACAGTTGTCTACAGGCACACAGGTAGAGAAAGAAGGGACCGACTTAAAGTTGGGTGCATACGCCGACGAAGCTTTAACCAATATATTAACTGTCTCTTCGTCCAGCTGTAAAAGTAAACCTTGAAACACGCCAAACGAATCGCAGCCTCGCTGTACCAAATTGGTTAGCGATGCCTTCAACTGGTGTTCCAGTTTCACATTCAAACTCGATTGTTCGTCAAAATAAACCATGGTTCGCTACCCAAGCGTAAAGACCACAAGATTCTTGCCGCCTTGCTCGATTCGTGCAGAGCGGCCCCGCATTTATAATGATAGCTTGGGATTTGAATACGGGATATTAAACAATAGGCTAGAAATTCTATTTTTATGATGGGATATTGGGCGGTGGCCTCAGCCCTTGGCTTGGTTTCGCCCTAATTCTTTTGCTTCAAACAGTGAAATGTCAGCGTCTTCTATAAGCGCAGCCACATCGTCTTCAACCACATCCGTAGCTTTCCAAACTGCAAAGCCTGCACTTATTGATACTCGGTTTTCTATCCCTTTACCATGCGGAATTCTTGCATTGGCGACAGCCTCAACAAGCTGATGTGCCACTAGCTTTGTGCCCTGATGGTCGATATAGGGGAGGACGACTAAAAACTCTTCGCCGCCAAAGCGAATAACGGCATCTTTCGGCCGTTTAACCGTATCCGATACAATTTGCGCCACTTTTTGAAGACAAATATCGCCTTCGAGATGCCCGTACGTATCGTTGAAAAGCTTAAAATAATCGATGTCGATCATTATTGCTCCAACCGTACCTTTGTCTCTCGCAACTTGCTTAATGAGTAACGGAATTTCGTTGGTTAAGTACATACGATTGTACAAACCCGTAAGCTGATCGTGAAATGTCATCATTTCAAGGAATTCGGTGCGAAGCTTATTTTGCAGATGTGTTTTGATGCGATGCGTTAACGTAGAAGCGTTAACCGGTTTCATGACAAAGTCTGACGCCCCTACTTCCCAGCACGCATTTTCACTCTCAATATCCATTGTAGATGTAACGAAAATGACGGGGATATGATTCGTTTCAGGCGAGGCTTTTAGAGCGCTACAAACATCTAACCCACTAATGTCTGGCATGTTCATGTCAAGCAGGACTAGGTCAGGAAGGTTTGCCTCGCAGTAGGATATGGCTTCTTCTCCTGACTCGGCTGTAGCACAAGTAAACACCGACTCTAGGATGGATTCAAGCAGCATACGACTCATCGGCTCATCGTCCACAATAAGTACGTTACACTCTGCGTAGGGTTTTATTTCTTTTCGATTCATCGGGTACTTTTATTATTACTACATCAAGGTGACCATTCTCGCATGCGTTGTTATTACTTTTACAATATCAAAGTAATAACAACGTTTTACGCAAGTCTAACACCTTACATCCAAATTTGTATCGAAAAGTCAGCTAGTTTGCTTCCAAGTAGGTATGGTTTGAACGACAAGGTTATAAAGAAGAGACTATCGATTAGCACTCTACTCAGCGTCCAGTGAACTTTACGCTACTTGGCAATCATCGATGAACTTCGTGAAGAAATCCGCCATCGCCATAGGGCGACACATAAAATACCCCTGCCCTAAGTGACACCCAAGTGCTTTGAGCGCGGCAAAATGAGATTGGGTCTCTATCCCTTCGGCAACAATTGTTAACTCTAAGCTTAATGCTAAATGCACTATTGCCGTTACGATATCATGTGCCTGCTGTTCTTTATCCATATCAATAACGAAAGAGCGATCTATCTTAAGCACATTCAATGGGAACTGACGCAAATAAGAGAGACTTGAATAGCCCGTACCAAAATCATCCAACGCAATAGTAACGCCCAATGAAGCCAAGTCGTTCAGGATATCTCTGGTTTGTTCAAAGTCGTGCATTAGGGCTGATTCTGTTACCTCCAATTCTATAGACGACGCGGCGATACCCGCTTCGTTGATAATTTCAGCAACTTCTTTTGCGAAGCCTGGGTTTGAAAGCTGTTTAGCAGCTACGTTTACCGCCACTTTGAAGTCTTGCCCCAATTCGTTGCATTTAGCGACAAACTCACAGCTTTTTTGCAACACTTGCTTTCCTAGCTGATGTATTAGCCCAGTCTCTTCTGCCAGTGGGATAAACTCATCAGGTCCAATAACTTTACCATTTTCGTCGAACATTCTGACTAAGCTTTCCGCACTTAATACTGTGCTATCGTCAAAGTTATATTTTGGCTGTAGATAAATGGCTAGACTGTCGTTCTCGATAGCATTTCTAAGCTTTATCTCCATCTCCACACGATGATGCATGGCATGCTGCAGGTCTTTTGAAAAGAAACTGAAAGTGTCTTTGCCTTTTGATTTAGAGCGGTACATGGCTGAGTCTGCATGGCGCATCATCTCTTCCGCATTAACAGCATCTTGGGGATAAAGGCTAATTCCAATGCTTAAGCTAAGTTGATGGGCCTTACCGTCTATATCAATGGGCTCTCTGCCCGCCTGCAAACACGCCATAGCAATACTGTCTGCACTGTAGCCTGAACCAATTTCAGTAAGTAAGCAAGCAAACTCATCGCCACCCACGCGGGCCAGCGTAGCACTTTCTCCAACAACCTTAGCAAGGCGCTTTGCAATAGACGCAATAATATAATCACCGACTTGATGCCCAAGGCTGTCATTGAGGTACTTGAAATTGTCGATATCAATTAACAATAACGCTATGCTTTGCTTAGAGGTAAAACAACGAGTGATAGCCTGAACAATTCTATCGTGCAGCAGCACTCGGTTTGGCAAGCCCGTGAGCTGATCATGATTGGTTAAATGTGTCATCTTCACTGCCATTTCAATGGCTTCTGACACATCTTGGAAAACGATAACCGCGCCAGAAAGCTGGCCATCCTCATCAATGATGGGCGACGCTGTATCTTCTACCCTGAATACTTGATTGTGTCGGCTTACCAGCGTGGCGTTATAAGACATAGCTACCGGACGCATCATTTCTAGTGCGTAAAGAGCGGGGTTTAAAAGACGCTCATTTGTCGAGGCATCTCTTAAATTCATAACCTCATCGATAGGTTTGCCAAGGGCTTCCGTTTCACTATAACCGGTTAACCTTTGCGCTACCGGGTTAATAAACGTTACATCCCCTGCTGCGTTAATTGAAATAACGCCGTCAGCTATTGATTTGAGAGTAATAGCAAGCTGCTTTTTCTCTGCTTCTAATTCGTGATTAACACGAGCAAGCTTCGTTTTTTGGTCCTGAATAGTGAGATGATTTCTAACTCGCATCTGGCACAACCCAATATCAATGGGCTTGGATATAAAGTCTATGGCACCTAACGACAATGCCACATGTTCATTTTCCGGATCGCTATGGGAAGTGACAAAGATTACTGGAATAGCTGCCGTTTCTGGACACGCTTTTAACTGCTTGCAGACCTCAAAGCCAGATAGCTCAGGCATGCTTATATCTAGAACAACCAAATCAGGAAGTTGTGCTTTTATCACCGAAAACGCATTCGCGCTTTGCGAGACCGTAACAACCTTTGCTAGAGATTCTACTGCACTTTCTAATAACAAGAGTGTTGTTGGTTCATCGTCAATGATGACTACTTTCTGTGTCTCATTATCCATGAGAAATTCCACACCATGTAACAAATATCAGAATAAGTATCGCCCGAGATACGTAAAAAAAAATTAGTCTTTAGTCTAGGTTTTGCTGGTTTATAAACCGCAGTATGCTATGCCACTAAACTTGCTATTTCTTGATTAGAACATGTATTGTACACTGGCATAACGCTTCAATTACGGTGGCACATATGGACACATCTAACTCAAACGATACGCCCACTCGAGAACAATTATGGAACCGCGATGCTGCAATAAGCAGGTTGGGTGGAAATGAGGGGTTATTGAACCGTATTGTTGAAATGTTCCTCGCGCAAATAGAACAAAAACAACAAGCACTTCAAAGTGCTGCGACCGCATTAGATGTTGAAGCCGTTAGATTCAACAGTCATGCTATGAAAGGTGTGTCGGGCGATGTAGGTGCCGATGCCATTCGGGAAAAGGCATCGTCTATTGAAAACAAAGCCAAGCAAGACGATTTAAGCGAAATCGTTCAAGACATCACGGAATTAGACAGTTTGATTAAGCAAACTATTGCAGTCATGAAATCGTAAAATCACATTAGCTTCTCGCATTAATCGCCAGAAGCTAACGCGACTATCTTCCACTCCTCGCCTTGCTAGGGCCTGTTGACCTTTGTTGTACATTTTTACAGCGGTCTGTGTGCCATCTAGACAAGGCGAATGTTTGACGGTTTAGTGGTTCTAAATCGAGAACATTCAACGCAGTATAGATGGCACAAAGGCGCTGCCCGAAGGGGTCGTTATGGAAGCCTTTTACTCTTTGTCACAGTCCTTTAACTTAGCCCGCTAGGCTTGCAGGACTGTTTCGCGATTAAAAGGCTTCCATTTAGACCAAAATTCGTACACCAAAAGTCAACAGGTCCTAGGCTGAAAGAACCTTTTCAACAAGCTGGTTTTTCTGCTCCTGCGGCAAAAAACTTGCCTTAAAGCTATTTGCTACCAACGTACGAACTGTTTTTTCATCAATACCCAGCGACTGGTGCAACGCTTCAAAATTGTCATTTAAGAAGCCACCAAAATACGTAGGATCATCAGAGTTAACCGTGACTAGAAGCCCAGCATCAAGAAGCTGGACAATATTGTGGTCTTTCATGTCATCAATTACGCAAAGCTTGAGATTGCTCAACGGGCAAACAGTGAGTGGAATTTGTCTTTCTTTCAAGAGGTCCATAAGCGCTTCATCTTCTTGGCAGCGTACACCGTGGTCAATACGATCAACGTCCAATAGCTCGATGGCTTCCCAAATGTAAGATGCCGGTCCTTCTTCTCCAGCATGGGCGACAATTTTAAATCCCAGCGCTTTGGCTTTTTTGAATACGCGTTCGAATTTTGACGGCGGATGACCAAGTTCGGAGCTGTCTAACCCTACCGCTGTAATGTGCTCGTAGTAGGGCTCTGCTGCAGAAAGCGTATCGAAGGCAGCATCTTCTGGCAAATGGCGAAGGAAAGACATGATTAAATAGCTACTGATACCGTATTCATCTTTTGCTTTTTCCATCGCCTTCAAAAAGCCTGGCATGAAAATATCGAAACCTATGTCACGCTCTGTATGGGTTTGCGGATCAAACATAATTTCTGTGTGGACGATATTGTCCTCATAACACCGCGTTAAGTATTCCCACATTAAAGCAAAGAAATCATCCTCATCGCGAAGCACGCCCGCCCCTGCATAATATAAGTCAAGGAAGCTTTGTAGATCTTCAAAGTTATACGCCGCTTCTATCTCTTCCACGCTAGCATAAGGAAGTGATACACTGTGCTTTTCAGCTAGGCGCCACATAAGTTCAGGCGTTAAGCTACCTTCTATATGCAGATGCAGTTCGGCCTTTGGAATGTTTTTAATTATTGATGACAGCGACATGGCCCCTCACTTATTTGCACCACAACAATGCAATGGCATTTAATTGGTGCGTAATAGTTTATCTTTAATGCTATCTGTAAACGAGTTCTATTGCTCATTTAGGTTTTGTTTGCGGTTTTTTTGACTTCATCTATGTTGATTACTAACCGTTTGGCTGGCTTTGTGCTGCCTGGCTAGTGACTTTGAGTCACGCAATGATTATTAATTAATCATTGTACTGAAAAGTAAGTTAGCACAAAACACACCAACAAGTTGACTAATTGGTCAGTTTATTGCTTTCAACGCACAAAACACACAATGAAATACTAACAGAGAACTCTTGATGTCCAACAACGTAATCGAACGGCTATTTAAGCTGCAGGAACACGGAACAACAGTAAGAACAGAGATCATTGCAGGACTTACTACGTTCGCAGCCATGTCTTATATACTCGTGGTGAACCCAGGTATTCTTGGGTTAAGTGGCATGCCCGTAGAGGGCCTAATTACAGTGACAGCAATAGCGGCGTGTATTGGCACTTTAATGATGGCGCTAATGACTAACTACCCTATTGCGTTGGCACCAGGTATGGGCTTGAACGCCTTTTTCGCGTTTACCATTTGTCTTGGTCGTGAAATTCCATGGGAAGCAGCGCTTGGTATTGTTTTCTGGAACGGCATTCTCTTTTTACTCCTTTCTCTCACCGGAGTTCGAACCAAAATAGCCGAGTCTATACCTCCTTCTCTTAAAATCGGCGTGCAGTGTGGCATAGGTTTGTTCATTGCCTTTATCGGCCTTAAAAATGCGGGGCTGATTGTTGATAATCCTGCAACCTTCGTACAGCTTGGCGACCTTTCTGAGCCAGCAGTAATGTTAGCGCTCATCGGCATTATCTTTACTATCGTTCTTATGGTGAAACGCGTTACAGGCGCTATCTTAATCTCTATCGTAACACTCACCTTAATTGGTGCTTTTATCCCCACTGAAAACGGTACCTTAACTGCAACGCCTTCTGCTGTAGTTGGCATGCCAGAATCTATTTCAAACACCTTTATGGCAATGGACTTTTGGTACCCAATCGATCACCTTGCTGAAACGTGGGACCTCATTTTCGCACTTATGTTTGTGAACATGTTCGATACCATTGGCACCTTAATCGGCGTATCTCGAAAAGCCAATCTACTTACTCCCGAAGGCAAGCTACCGAAAATTGGCTCAGCAATGACAGCCGATGCATCAGCGAGTATTGCTGGCGCATTAGTGGGTACATCTCCAGTAACTAGCTATGTGGAGTCCGCTACGGGCGTATCGGCGGGCGGCAGAACCGGGCTTACCGCAGTAGTGGTTTCTGTCTGCTTCTTACTCTCGCTATTTTTAACACCGCTAATGAAAGTTATCCCGCTAATGGCCACTACGCCAGCGCTATTGATGGTAGGTATTTTAATGATGGAATCGATTCGACAGGTTGATTTCGACGACTTAGGTGCGTTAGCCACTGCTTCTGTTGCACTTATCGCCATGCCGCTCACATTCAGCATTAGCGAAGGCATTGCCCTTGGTTTTATTACTTATGTTGGCATTAAGGTAGGTACGGGAAAATTTAAAGAAGTAACACCGCTCACTTATGCACTGGCGATTGTTTTCTTATTACGATACTTATTGGATTTAAAATAATTCAACGGCGCTTATTGCGTGCCTGTAAGTTAACGCTTTAGATACAAAAAAGGTGGCTTTCAATGCCACCTTTCTTATTAAACTAAGCAAGTGAAAAAGATATACGTTTACTTCAATCCATCGTAAGTGAAGGTAACGGCTTTATCACCCATAAATACGATTTTAACGTGCTTACTGTCTTCATTGCCCCATGTACATGCCATGGTACCCATTGTTTTTCCGCAGTTGTCAGCTGACCCTAGAATTGCTTCAACTTCGTCCTGAGACATACCCATATTAGGGGCTGTTAACCTTTTCTGTGCATTTTTGCAGCGTCTGTATGTCATCTAGACAAGGAGGATGTTTGAAGGTCTAGTGGGCCTAAATCGAAAACATTCAACGCAGTATAGATGACATACAGGCGCTGCCCGGAGGGGTCGTCATGGAAGCCTTTTACTCTTTGTCACAGCCCTTTAACTTAGCCCACTAGGCCTGCAGGACTGTTTCGCGATTAAAAGGCTTCCATTTAGACCAAAACTGCACAGAAAAGGATAACAGCCCCTTAGTTATCGTAGTTTTCTTTAGTCAGCTTTGAGCATGCTGTCAGCACTAGCGCCCCAAGGGCAATAATGGCTAGTTTTGTTTTCATGGTTTTGTCCTTTATTAAGTGAAGGCGGTAGTGATCAATCTGTTTCACTCTCGTCTCTTCACTTTACTGTACTTCAAATATAGTAGGCGTACTGTAAACGCTACGTACGCGGCTTGTCACCACCATCTTTAGGATGAAGCTCCAACCAGTGACGGGCAATTTGCTCTCGTGTCGCTAGCCATACTTTATCATGAGACTTAACGTACTCGATAAAGCGCTTAAGTGCGGCGAGTCGAGCAGGCCTGCCTATAATACGATTGTGAAGGCCGATAGATAGCATCTTAGGCGCTTCTTCTCCTTCTTCATACAACACGTCAAACGCATCTTTTAAGTAGGTGAAAAACTGTTCCCCACTGTTGAAGCCCTGAGGCGTGGCAAAGCGCATATCATTGGTGTCTAATGTGTACGGCACCATCAATAACGGCTTGCTGTAATGGCAGTCGTAGTAAGGTAAGTCGTCAGCATATGAATCGGCGCAATATAAGATATCGTCGCGCTCTGCAATCAACTTCAGCGTATTCGGACTCGTTCTTCCTGTATACCAACCTACAGGTTTACTGCCCGTTAACTGCTCATGAAGAATAATCGCCTCATCAATTTGTTTACGCTCTTGCTCTTCGTCCATGTCTTGATAATGCACCCAGCGCATGGCGTGGCTGGCGATTTCCCAACCTGAATCCATCATGGCTTTTACGGCGTCAGGGTGTCGTTGCATAGCCATAGTGACGCCAAACACAGTAACGGGAATGTCGTATTTATTAAGCAAACGGTGTAAACGCCAAAACCCTGCACGACTGCCGTATTCGTAAATAGACTCCATGCTGAGGTGGCGATCTTTATACGCTTGTGCGCCGATAATTTCCGATAGGAATATTTCTGACGCCTCGTCACCATGAAGCACGCAATTTTCGCCACCTTCCTCGTAATTTAATACGAACTGAATCGCGATTTTTGCGTCGCCCGGCCACTTTGCGTGAGGTACATGTTGACCGTAACCAACCAGATCACGCGGGTAAACAGACTCTGTCATGCTACACCTCGAAGTTTTCTGGCACAGATAACCCACAGCCACCGAGCACGAGTTTTACCACTTGTTTTGTAGCGTCTTCAAAATCTGATTTTGTCATCTTTTTACCGCGTAGACGGGTTATTTGCGCAGAGAAGTCAGCATAGTGCTGGGTACTCGCCCAGATTGTGTAAAGCAAGTATTCACCTTCAACAGGTGGCAGTTTGCCGGCCTTTACCCATGCATCAATAACCGCAAGTCGCCCTTTCATCCAAAGCGCATGCTCTTCATCAAAGTAGCCACTTAAGTTTTGTGCACCATTGATAATTTCCATCGCAAAGATCTTAGAGGCCATTGGATGCGTTCGCGACACTTCCATTTTCTCGGCGATATAATTGGCGAGTACCTCGGCAGGATCATCTTCTACTGTGGCTTTATCAAAACGTGAGTTCCACAGCGAAAGGGTTTCTTCTAGTACCGCTACGTAGAGCTCTTGTTTTGTTTTGAAATAATACAAAACGTTGGTTTTAGGAAGTCCTGCTTCATCAGCAATTTTTTGTACTGCTGTACCTTTGAAGCCAAACTGTGCAAAACATTTTTCAGCGGCTTGGAGTATTTTTCTTCTGTTCATAGCGCCAACGCCAGCGTCAGCACTTTTTACCTTCATCATTATTATTAAAATTCCTTTGCAATCTACTTTGCAAGCGCACGGGCAGTATAAATGCTGCATGCCTTTTCGATAGGTTAGCATTTATTGCCGACGAGTTGCTATGCTCTTATAGATCATACATACCCTATGCAGGGAGTGTTAACCATACTAAAACACGAATTACGCGAATAGTTCAAAACCTTGCACGAATCTTGCCTTATTCTTTATTAACAAATCGACGTAGTGCTTAGCAAAAGAAAAATAGAAAGGTATCACTTCTTTTTTTCCAATCAAATTTGCGCAAAATCATGGCCTTTTAGAACTCGGCCTTTTTTTATAAGCAATAAATTGACCAAATGGTCTACTTTTATTGAAAAAATACAGCTATATTAATGAATACAAGAATGAATATAACAAGAAGGTGTGAGTATGATTCGCTTTCTAGTAAATAACGATGTCGTTGAATTAAATGAAGCGCGGGCCGACCTCACCCTTCTACAATTTATTCGCGAACATCGCAAAAAAACAGGCACAAAAGAAGGCTGTGCAGCAGGAGACTGCGGTGCATGTACCGTAGTACTTGTGGAACCAGCCTCTTCAAATAGCGCTGCAGAACTTAATTATCGAACAGTGAATAGCTGCATCACGCTAGTGAGTGCAGTTCATGGGAAGCAGCTTTTATTTGTTGAGCATTTAAACGATGGTAAACACTTACATCCTGTACAGCAGGCATTAGTTGATCACCATGGTTCTCAGTGTGGCTTTTGCACGCCTGGGTTTATTATGTCGATGTTTGCCCTATATCACAGCAATACAAAACCAAATCGCGACGATGTGCTGCACGCTTTGTCAGGCAACTTATGTCGCTGCACAGGCTACCGCCCTATTATCGATGCTACGATGGAGGTGTGCGAACAAACACCTGTTGATCAATTCACTGCACGCCAAGCTGCCACCCTTTCTACATTACTGTCATTATCTGGTGAGAAACCCACTGGTACGGGCAATATCCATACGCCAACGTCTCGCGAAGAACTGAAGACTCTGATTCAAGCGCATCCAGCTGCACAGCTAGTCGCTGGCAGCACGGATTTAAGCCTTCAGTTCACGCAACAGCTAAAAGATGTAGAAACGCTTATCAGTGTGACGCATATTGATGCACTAAAACAATGCACCAAAAGCGAGCATTCTCTTATTCTTGGTGCAGCTGTACCGCTAAATGATGCGGCACCTTTATTACTAAATGCATTTCCGCAAGTGGCTGAGCTTGTTACCCGATTTGCCTCGTTGCCTATCCGCAATCAGGCTACCATTGGCGGTAACGTGGCTAACGCTTCCCCTATTGGTGATATGCCACCGTTACTACTCGCGTTGAATGCCATACTGCATTTAGATAACGGCGAGAGCGTTCGTATGATCCCAATTAGCACATTCTTCACAGGCTATCGCGAGACCATGCTGGCGAAAGATGAATGGATAAGTGCAATAGAAATACCATTGAAACAGCCCAATCAAGCATTAGCTGCATATAAGATATCGAAACGATTTGAAGATGATATTTCTGCAGTATGCGCCGTATTTAATGTCACACTCAACAACGGCAAGGTAGAAGCCATTAGCAGTGGCTTTGGTGGTGTAGCAGCAGTTCCGTCAACCTGCAATGCGTTAGAAAACGTTTTGAAAGGTAAGCAGTTCGCTAGCAACGAATGTTTAACGTTGGGCAAACAAGTCTTATTCGATGCATTTTCACCTATCGATGATGTGCGCGCTACAGCCCAATACCGTAAAACTGTTTTAGCTAACCTGTGGCATCGCTTCTGGTTAGAGAACCAAACAGCAAACCAAATTGAAACACGGGTGGTGCAGCATGCGTAAGTTAATTGATGCCCCTAATCCACTGCAACAAAACGACAAGCAAAGTGTCGTTCATGTATCTAAAAAACACGAGAGCGCAACACGCCAAGTACAAGGCAGCGCAAACTATGTTGACGATGTTATTGAACCTCAAGGCACTCTTTATGCTGCAGTTGGTGTAAGCCAATGCGCAAAAGGTACGATTAACTCGATAAATCTTGACTCTGTTCGCCAAAGTGAAGGCGTTGTAGATGTGGTTACGATTGACGACGTGCCTGGCCATAAAGATATTGGACCTGTGTTCGAAGGCGATCCGTTACTTGCTAATGGCGAAATCAAATTCTTCGGTCAGCCTGTATTTGCAGTGCTTGCCACTTCGGTAAACCTTGCCCGACAAGCTGCGCTAAAAGGGAAAGTAGAGGTGAGTGAAGCCAAACCTATACTTAGTGCCGAAGCTGCCCACCAGCAGCAAACGTTTGTGCGTCCCCTACATCGGTTTGGCCAACATACTGACCGCGTTGAAAGTACATTTGAAAAAGCGATCCACCAAGCACATGGCACGCTCAGTATTGGTGGACAGGAACATATGTACTTAGAAGGACAAGTGAGCCTTGCGATCCCTGATGAAGAAGATCGCATGAAAATCTATACGTCTAGTCAACATCCCAGTGAGGTACAAAAACTCGTTGCCGAAGTGCTAGATGTAAAATTGCACCGTGTAATGGTAGACATGCGACGTATGGGCGGCGGCTTTGGCGGAAAAGAAACGCAAGCCGCGCAATGGGCCTGTATAGCGGCTTTACTGGCATCGCGCAATCAATGTGCGGTTAAGCTTCGCTTACCACGCTTCACCGATATGCATGTTACTGGCAAACGTCACCCGTTCGAAAACGAGTTCGACGTGGCCTTTGACGAGACAGGTAAAATTGAAGCCACCCGCATGACAATCAATGGTATTTGTGGGCACTCGCCTGATTTATCTGACGCCATTGTCGATAGAGCCATGTTCCATGCGGACAACGGTTATTTCTTAGGTGATAGCGACATTGTTGGCCACAGATTGCAAACCAATATGGTATCGCACACCGCTTATCGAGGTTTTGGCGGACCGCAAGGTATGATTATGGCTGAAGCCATGATTGATAAAATTGCCCGTGCTATTGGCAGCGACCCCCTATCGGTAAGAAAACGTAATTTATACGGCCCCACGACAGGTAGTTTTACCCCCTACGGAATGAAGGTAGAACATAACCTTCTGCCCGATATGATTGCCGAGCTAGAAGAAACCGCTCAGTATTGGCAGCGCCGTGAAGCTATTGCAGCGTTTAACCGCGAAAGCCCGGTGATTAAGAAAGGTTTAGCGCTAACGCCTGTTAAGTTTGGCATTTCATTTACCGCGAAGCATTTAAACCAAGCTGGCGCTTTAGTGCACATTTATACTGATGGTAGTATTCAGGTGAACCATGGTGGTACTGAAATGGGCCAAGGGCTTCACACCAAAATAGGCCAAATTGCAGCCAATGAATTTGGACTAGATTTGGATATGATTGAAGTCACTGCAACACGCACTGACAAAGTACCTAACACTTCGCCAACAGCAGCTTCAAGCGGCACTGACTTAAACGGAAAAGCCGTACAAAATGCATGTATTACGCTAAAAGCCCGTTTGGCCGAGTGCTTTGCCAAAAGCTTAGGTCTAGAGGACCGCGCTGGCGACGTGCTATTCATTAATGAGCACGTGGTATTGGATGAACACAAAATTACCTTTACCGAGCTTGTGCAGCAAGCGTATTTTGCTCGTGTATCTTTGTCTTCAAGCGGTTTCTACAAAACCCCAAAATTACAGTATAACCGCGACACCGGTGAAGGCCGTCCGTTTTTCTATTTTGCCTATGGCGTCTCAATGAGCGAAGTCTCTGTCGATACACTTACCGGTGAATATACGGTAGATAAAGTTAACGTACTCCACGATGTTGGCAACAGTCTTAACCCTGCCATTGATATTGGCCAAATAGAAGGCGCGTTTATTCAAGGTATGGGGTGGCTTACCACAGAAGACCTTAAATGGAATGAAGCGGGTAAGCTGATAAGTGAAAATATGGCGACCTATAAAATTCCAGCTATTGGCGATACGCCAAAAGAGTTTAATGTGAAGCTGTTTGGTAGAAAGAACGCTGAAGACAGCATTTACCACTCAAAAGCGGTTGGCGAGCCACCATTTATGCTGGCTATTTCAGTGTGGTGCGCCCTTAAAGACGCCATATCTAGCCTATCTGGCTACACAGTTGATCCGCAGCTAGATACACCAGCCACACCAGAACGGGTGTTAAATGCAGTAAGTGCTATGCAGCAGTCGTCCAGTCGAGGCGGTGTCTTATGACACTCACGGCAGCAAAGTCATCTCGCGCGCCCCAATCATTTCGTGCAACAAACTGGTATGAGGGAATAGCCGAATGCCAAGCGCGTAATGAAGGCTATGTGCTTGTGACTGTGGTTGGCACTGCAGGCTCTACGCCGCGTGAACCCGGTAGTAAAATGGTGGTTACCGCTTCACAAAGCATCGATACCATTGGCGGCGGGCACCTTGAGTTTGATGCCATTGCCCGCGCACGAGAGTACCTTGCAAAAGGCGAAGCATGCACTGAACTTCACAGCTACCCGCTAAGCAGTTCTTTAGGGCAGTGCTGTGGCGGAGCGGTAAAGGTACTGTTTGACGTGTGCAATGTTCACCAGCAGCACATTGCCATTTTTGGCGCTGGTCATGTTGCAAAAGCATTGGTGCCTATTTTGGCCCAATTGCCTGTGCGCATTTCGTGGATAGACAGTCGCGAGGATTTGTTTCCATCGACACTGCCTGCCAACGTGCAAAAAGTGGTGGAAGAGGCGCCAGAGAGCGAGGTTAGACACCTTGATGAGAACAGTTGGCTAATTATACTCACCCACGATCATCAACTGGACTATCGTATTACTGAGCAGGCGTTAAAGCTGCCTTCCCTGCCCTTTGTTGGGTTAATTGGTTCAGATACAAAGGCGAAGCGTTTTATTACGAAGCTGACTCAGCGCGGATTTAACGACAATGCGCTGGCTAGACTAGTTACCCCTATTGGCAATCGAGATATTCCAGGCAAGCAACCTATTGAAGTTGCCGTTTCTATATCTGCGCAAATTATCGAACGTCTTCATGAAAAAGAAGTAACGGCGGGCAACAGTAGCAAAGACAGTGAGAAACCCGCTACAGCGTTTCACAAAGAAAAGGACACCACCAGTGACACTTAAAGAATTAAATACGCTAAGCGCTGAAGAGGCGTCTTCTTGGTTTGAGCAATGCTGCGCGGCGAAAACCTGGGTTTATCAAATGGTAAAAGCGCGCCCCTACAGCGACAAGAATGCACTTGTTAATCAAGCGAAGAGCGCGTGGGCCAAGTGCAGTGATGACGACTACTTTGAAGCTTTTACGGCACACCCCATGATTGGTGACGTTGATTCGTTGCGCAAAAAGTTTGCAAATACTAAAGCCATTGCTGCGGGCGAGCAGTCGGGTACAGCCAGCGCGTCCGAGGCCGTTTTACACCAGTTAAAAGAAGCCAATCACGCCTATTTAGACAAGCATGGGTTTATCTTTATTATTTGTGCCACCGGTCTTTCTGCGCAGACTATGTTAGAAGCATTACAAGCTAGGCTACCCAATACCACACAGCAAGAGATTACCAATGCTGCTGCAGAGCAAATAAAGATAACCCTATTGCGTATTAACAAAGCGCTGGATTAACCCCCCGTATTTTTAAAAATATGGTCAATACGCATTGAATAGTTTTTAAGGAAAACAGTATGAATACGCTTTCTAGCCACGTACTCGACACTACATTAGGTAAGCCAGCACAAGGCATTGCCCTTACACTTACACTACCTGACGGTAGCACCCTTTCGGGTGAAACGGATAATGACGGGCGTTTTAACAACTGGGGCGTTGAAGACGGTTTTGCCGCAGGCGTTTATACCCTGCGCTTTCACTGCAAGCCTTACCTTGTAGAAACGCATGGCAAAAGTTTCTACCCACACATTGATATTACATTTGAACTTGATGAGAATGGCGGTCATTATCATGTGCCACTTCTAATCTCTCCATTCGGTTTCAGCAGCTACAGGGGCAGCTAACAAACATGCAGCTTTTTCGTGCAAGCATTGCGCACTTTCCTAACCAAACTACACAGTTCGATAATGACATCGCTATATTCAAAGACGGTGGTTTGTTAGTAGACAATAAAGAAATAAAAGACATTGGCACATTTGAAGAGATAGCAAAGCGCTACCCGGCTGCCACTGTGACAGATTTTTCAGGCAAGTGGATTTTGCCAGGTTTAATAGACAGCCACCTGCATTATCCGCAAACACAGAGCATAGCTCATTATGGCGAGCAGCTGTTGAGCTGGCTTGAAAACTATACGTTTCCCACAGAAATGCAGTTTGCTGACAGTGAACACGCTAAAACCATTGCTAATGTATTTTTACGCCAATTGCTAAAGAACGGTACTACCACAGGTTTTGTTTTTACTACGGTTCATAAAAGCAGTAGCCACGCATTATTTAGTGCAGCAAGCGAAATTGATATGGCAATTGTGGCCGGTAAAGTATGTATGGACAGGAATTGCCCTAGTGCGCTTAATGACTGCGCCGACACAGCACAAGCTGACAGTGCAGAATTAATCGAAGCTTGGCATAACAAGGGCCGCAACCGCTATGCGCTAACGCCCCGTTTTGCGCCAACCAGTACTGAAGCGCAGCTTGCTGCATTAGGGGAACTTGCCAAGCAGTATCCCGACGTTTTCATTCAAACACACTTGTCTGAGAACTTAGACGAGATTGCATGGGTGAAGAGCTTATTCCCTAAAGCGGACGGCTATTTAGATGTATATGACACCTACAGCCTTGTGCGTGAACGTGCGGTGTTTGGCCATGGCATTCACCTTACGCCTAACGAATGGGCACGCTTAGGCGAAAGCGGCGCTACGGTGGCCTTCTGTCCGACATCTAACCTGTTTTTAGGAAGTGGCCTTTTTGATATGACCGCAGCGCGTGCTAACAAGGTCCATGTGGCCATGGCCACCGATGTGGGTGCAGGCACTACGTTTAACATGTTTAAAACCTACGGCGATGCATACAAGGTTAGTCAATTGCGCAGCGAGCCCATCAGCCCGTTAGAAGGCTTCTATCTTATGACCCAAGGCGCGGCCGTAGCTCATGCGCTTGATCATGAAATAGGCAACTTAAACCCAGGCACCACCGCTGACTTTATCGTTGTTGAGCCTAGGTTTGACGAATTGACACAATTGAGAATAAAAGAAGACGCGGACTTTGACGATGTGTTTTTTGCCTTGAGTATTTTAGGTGATGACCGCGCTATCGACCAAACGTGGATAAGCGGCACCTGCCGCTATAAAAAAGAACATCATTAATAACAGGCTGCTGTAGGGCCTTTTGGCCCTAAATAAGGAGAACAATAATGCCGTGGCTAGATTGGATAAGTTTATTTGTACGTTGGTTCCACGTTGTAGCGGGTGTAGCGTGGATTGGCGCGTCGTTTTACTTCATTTGGTTGGATAACAATCTACGCACGCCACCTAAATGGAAACAGGACAAAGGTATCAAAGGCGACTTATGGGCTATTCACGGTGGCGGCTTTTATGAGGTCGCAAAATACGCCTATGGCCCAGAGAAAATGCCAGAAACACTGCACTGGTTTAAGTGGGAAGCCTATACCACGTGGTTATCGGGTTTCGCACTACTCATAATTGTTTATTACTTTGGTGCTAGCGCTTATCTTATCGACCCATCGGTAAACGCCATGTCACCGACCACGGCAATATCTTTAGGTTTAGGGTTAATCTTTGGCGGACTAGCCTTATACGAATTTGCGTGTCGCAGCCCATTGGCAAAATATCCACTTGCCTTCGGTATTGGATTAGTCGCGCTTGTTTGTATTGTCAGCTACCTGTCTACCCAGTGGTTTAGCGGTCGCGGTGCCTATATTCACGTTGGTGCGCTTATTGGCACTATCATGGCAGGGAATGTCTTTTTCAACATCATGCCGAACCAGCGCAAAATGGTAGCAGCTGTAGCCGATAAGAAAGATATTGATCCTACTTGGGGTGCGAGCGCTAAATTGCGTTCGGTACACAATAACTACTTTACGCTGCCTCTGCTGTTTATCATGATTTCAAATCATTACCCCATGACGTATCAACACCCGCAAAATTGGCTGGTACTCATTGCGATAATGGCCGCTGCCGCTTGGATACGTCATTTCTTTAACTTGCGTCATGTAGGCACTACTAAACCTGGTATTTTAGTGTCTGGCGCAGTCGCCATGCTAGCAATCGCCCTATGGGTGTCATGGCCACAGTCGCCATCACATACATCGAATGAAGGACATGAAGATGTGACCCTTATCGATGAAGTAGGTAAAAAAGTAACGGCTAACAATGCAGTCGCCCAAGCGAGTTCTGAAGTAAGCAATGAGCGAGTAGTAAGCTTAATTACAACCCATTGTGTGGGTTGCCACTCGCGCACGCCAACCGACGATATCTTTAAAGTCGCGCCTTTAGGCGTAGTATTAGATACATGGGAAGATATTGAAAGGTTTGCGCCACAAGTGGTTCGAAGAACCACTGTGACCAAAGACATGCCATTTTTAAACAAGACAAAAATGACAGACGAAGAGCGTCAGGAAATAGCGCGCTGGTTCGCTCAAAGACAAAAATAGAATGGCGAAAGCGATGTAGATATCGAGTCTCAGGAATAGCTGTCTACATCGCTTTATCAATCGCGGTTAAAACTTGCTGATAACGCTTTTTTCCGTACATTACCTCATCGGCCTTATCTAGCCACTCCTGCACGGTTTCAATCCCTTCGCTCCACTCAACCCAGCCAACACTGAAGCCAATTGGTACTACTTTATTGCCATCTACATTAACTTCAAAGTCGCTTTGGGCAACCCTATTGAAAAAAGCTTCCGTTTCCTTTTCACCCGTGCCATAGAGCAGGATCACAAATTCATCTCCGCCAATACGACCGAATCTATCACTATCACGCAGCAAACCACTCATTCTTTCAGAGAACTCAACAAGCGCCTTGTCTCCTACCTTGTGACCGTATTTATCGTTAATTTCTTTGAATTTGTTTAAGTCTATATAAACAAGCGTTGACGTTTGTTGGCCACGATCCATACGAGAAATTTCGTCACTTAACTGGCTAAATATCTCTCTCCTATTGGCAAGTCCAGTGAGCGAGTCGGTTTTCGACAGGTGCTCTAATTTAGTGACGGCGCTCATCAGAGCTTGTTGCTGCGTTTTCTCTCTTGTTATATCGTCGGCCGTACCTAAAATAAGCGACTGCATTTCACGGTCGTCAAATATCAAGCTTCCGCGATCGTGAAGGTACTTCACTTCGCCTTTCGAGTCGTATATACGATATTGAATATCCCAATTCTGCAAAGGGCGTTGACTGAACAGTTTTAACACCCGTGCTTTATCATCTTCATGTACATGATCAATAAAGCTCATAGGGTTACAGTAAAGTTCGTACTCGTTGCGACCGAATATGTTTGAATAGCCATCGTTAACGTATTGCAGTTTAGACAAGTCTGGCGTCGCCACCCATATAAACGTTCTATCAGAAAATGCGCTAACAATTTTGCTAAACAAGGCATCAACTTGAAAGAGCTCAGACTGGATGCGCTTTTTCTCGTCGATATCTTCCACAATAGAAATAAAATAGTCTGGGTTGCCGCGCTGATCTCTTACTAAAGACACTGTTAACTTCGCCCAAACTTGCTCGCCATCGCGCCTTACATATCGCTTTTCAATCGCATAGTCATCGATATCACCTGCCATCAGCCGCTCTAAGTAACTTAGATCTTCATCAAGATAATCTGGCGCAGTTAATTCTTGAAAGGTTAACGTCGTTAGTTCTTCATCAGAATATCCTAAAAAATCACACAGTCGCTTATTTACACGTATAAAGCTTCCATCCACGCTTACGTGAGCGAGCCCAACAGGACAAAAGTGAAAAGTTTTTTCAAACATAGGGCATCGCCCCGTTCGGTAATTGCATTCCGTCGCCTCAAGAGGTGGCACTCAAAGGATAATGAGCACCCTTTTATACTTTAGTATAAATCATTATAGATTAACTTTTTTCATTCGCTAAAAAATGCATCTAAGAAAAAGGCTTAGATAGCGTCTAACTGCGACATAGCGGTAAAAGGCATTTGATGGTGGAGATTGCTTTTCACCTGAAAAAAGTTGCTAGTCAGCTTTAAACGCTAACCATTACTCCGTTAGTTGCCTATGTTAGCGTTTTTTCTCAATAGGACAGTAAAATGATCGAGTTTTCAGTCGTAATCTATTCTCAACCAAACCAACAAGATGCACTTTTAGACGCATTGTTACCCTTGGTTAAATCAAGCCGAGAAGAAGTCGGCGCAGTGATGTATGACCTACATGCAAGTGAAGAGGGTGTGTTTGTTATTACGGAGAAATGGCAATCTCAGGATGCCCTTGATGCTCATGAAGCTACTGAACACTTTGTTGGTTTCCAAGAAAAAGCCGGAGAGCTTGTTGAAAAAGTACTTCGATTACCGCTAGTGTCGGTCTAGCTCTTTATAAAGCAAATGCGGTGAGATAAATGCTCACCGCTAGCGGTATTTAATCATTCGTGTGGTTTTCAGACCAGACTCTTAGCTGTTCAAGAATATCTAGCGCTGAGCGCCCAAACTCGGTGAGACTATAAGCAACCGCTATTGGACGAGAGTCGATAACGTTGCGGATCACCATACCGTTGTTTTCCAGCTCTTTAAGGCGCTGATCGACCATCTTCCGGCTGGCGCCGCCAAGCATTCTACACAGGTCGTTAAATCTAACAGGCTCATCTTTGAGATGATAAATAATAGAACCCGTCCACTTTCCACCAATTAGGCGCATTCCACGCTCTATAGCACAAGGCTCTGTACAAGTATTTAGAACGGTTTTTCTACCCTTAGCGTCTGTTTTTATTTCACTTTCCATCTATTTTCCTAAAAAAGCCACCTAGTTACTAAAAGTATACTAATTGTTTGTTTGAACAAGGTAACTAAAATAGACCACATAAGCAAGTTTGGCCTCTAGTATACCTTTAGTTAATTAGTCTAACTCCAATTCGAAAGGTTCATTCGGGCGTCTATGGAGTGAGCAGTTATTAAAGGGAGAGCCAACGCGGCCAGATTTTAATAATACCAATTAAAACAGGCAAAACAGACCGTTCAAACCAAGTACAGCGCCTTGGCGAGAGCATATTAAACATTAACTTCACGGTGACACAAACCATGATTGAATTTACGTTAAATGGAAAAAGAGTGCAGACAGATGCTGCATCAGATACGCCTCTCGTTTGGGTAATACGCGATGAATTTGGACTAAAAGGTACCAAGTTTGGGTGCGGTGTAGCGATGTGTGGCGCATGCACGGTACATATTGATGGTAACGCTATTCGCTCTTGCTCCTATCCCGTTTCGTTAGCTAAAGATAAGAACGTAAACACTATTGAAAGCTTCAACAACGCGCATCCGCTGCAATCTGCTTGGGTAGAAGAGCAGGTTCCTCAGTGTGGCTATTGCCAGTCTGGCCAAATCATGCAAGCAGCGACATTGCTAGATAGAAATCCAAACCCGAGCGACCAAGATATTGTTAATCACATGAGCACCAATTATTGCCGCTGTATGGCTTACGCGCGCATAAAGAAGGCGATTAAGCGCGCTGCAACGTCTTCTGTTCAATACTTTGATCCAACCGCTTCATCAGAAGGGGAAAACGCATGAGCATGAAAAATATCTCTCAAGAAAAGAAAGACATGATCAACTTATCTCGCCGGTCTTTTATGGTGGGATCAGTGAAAACGTCTTTATTCATGGCATTTGGTGCTGCCGCTATTCCATCCCTGCTGTCGGCGAAAGAAAGTATTGAAGCCAAACAGTTTTCTCCAAATATTTGGTTTGAAATGGATACAGATGGCAACGTTACCGTCAACATAGCCAAAGCGGAAATGGGTCAGCATATCGGCACGCCAATCGCTAGAATCTTGGCTGATGAGCTTGAGTGCGACTGGGAGAAAGTGTCTATAGTTCACGTTGATACAGACCCGAAATGGGGCTACATGGTAACAGGCGGCTCTTGGTCAATTTTCCATACTTACAAGCCAATGTCTCAGGCGGGCGCCGCTGGCCGCATGGTGTTAATTGATGCAGGTGCGAAGCTACTTGGCGTGCCTGCCGATAGTTGTAAGGCAGAAAAAGGCTTTGTTATCTCAGGTAACAAAAAAATTAGCTACGGCGATATCGTAGCGAATGGCAAAGTAGACAAAACATTCAGTGCAGATGAGCTTGCTGAATTGCCAATTAAACCGGGTAAAAAACGCCACCTTATCGGTGTTAACGCAGACTACAAAGCACTCGACATTCCGCCTAAAACTAACGGTACTGCGGTATACGGCATTGATGTGGAAGTGGAAAACATGCTTTACGCACGCCCCATTCTGCCTCCGACTCGTTATGGCAGTGCAGTAACGAATGTGGACGACAGTAAAGCTAAGAGCTTACCGGGATACAAAGGTTATAAAGTGCTTACCGATCCGAGCGGTACCATTGAAGGTTGGGTTACTGTATTGGCTACAGACTACCCCACAGCGATTAAAGCCGTTGATATGGTGAAAGTCAGCTATAACGCCGGTAAAACCGCTAATGTTTCTGAAGCTGATATACAAAAAGAAGGCGAAAGAATTGTACGTGATCGCAAGGAAGGCACCGTTTTTGTAGATGAAGGAAATATAGAGCTGGCGCAATCAAAAGCGGCACAAACTATTGAGGCTTTATACACCACCGCAACAGCCAATCATTTCCAGCTAGAACCACTTAACGCTATTGCTGAATTTAAAGGTGGTAAATGGCATATTCATACGGGTAACCAGTGGCAGAGCCTAACACTCCCTACTGTAGCTAAGGCCGCAGAAGTGCCAGAAAGTGATGTGATCCTTCACCAATATTATCTTGGCGGTGGTTTTGGTCGACGCCTTTATGGAGATTGGATTGTTCCAGCTTTGCTTACAGCTAAAGCTGCTGGCCAGCCAGTCAAATTGGTGTTCATGCGCCCGGATGATACATTATTTGATCAACCCCGCTCTGCATCTACCTCGCTGTTTAATGCGTCGTTTGATGAAAATAATCAGTTTTTAGGCATGGAGCATGCGCTTGCGGCAGGCTGGCCAACACTAAAAATGGCACCAGGATTTCTAGCACCAGGAGTAAGCGGCGAAGGAAAAGTCGATATGTTCTCGGCATCTGGCGCCGACCATTGGTACACCATGTCTCACCATCGCGCCCGTGCGGTTAACAATAAGGTAGCACAAGATACATTTACGCCAGGTTGGCTGCGTTCGGTAGGTCAAGGTTGGATTGTATGGGGCTTAGAATCATTTATTGACGAAGTGGCAATGAAAGCGAACAAAGACCCCGTCGACTTCAGACTTGCCATGTTAGACGGAAAAGGAAAACAAGGGGGCAAAGCGCCAGAAAGTGTCGGCGGTGCCACTCGACTTGCCAATACGCTTGAGATTCTTAAGAAAAAGACGGCGAATGTTAAACTTGGTGCTGATGAAGGCATTGGCTATAGCGTAAGTGCAGGTCAAGAACGTACTATGCCAGCTTGGCTCGCGACTGCAGCCCATGTTCACGTTAATAAGCGCACAGGAAAGATAACGGTTAAGAAGTTATGGGTTGTGTCTGATGCTGGTATTGTTATTCATCCAGATGGCGCGATGGCACAGCTTGAAGGTTCACTGCTGTGGGGATTGAGCTTGGCACTGTTTGAACATAACGAAGTGAAAAACGGTCAGGTTTCAAAAACAAACTTACATACCTACCTTCCTCTACGTATGAACGATGTCCCAGAGATGGATATTGAACTCGTTGAAAGTGAGGAATTTCCAGTAGGACTGGGTGAACCAGGCGTTATTGGTGTCGCGCCGGCTATCGGCAATGCCGTGTACCAAGCCATTGGTGTACGGCTACGTCATTTGCCCATGCTTGCTCAACACGTTACCGCAGCACTAAAAGTATGAGGGCAGTATGATGAAAATGATATCTGCTTTAGGAGTAAGCGCCCTATTCGCACTTATGCTCATCGGGTGTAGCTTACATGAAAATGACGATAGCAATCATGAAAGTTTAACTGCTAACGCTTCACAAGTGGCTAACTCAACACCTGCTTTTGAAGCTTATCAGCAAGATCCTAACCCAACGACTGCGTTCAACTACTTGTTCGATGTGGCAACACATCCACGGTGTGTGAATTGTCACGGTGTTATTGAGGACGGTGCTCACCGTCCAACGGTGGGCGACAACAAAACTCCTCATCCGATGAACATTACCTCTTTGAACAACTTAAAAATGGCTGTTCAAGACGGAAAGTTTGTTCAGGTTGGCGAGACGCACCCCGTAAACTGCCGTGGGTGTCACCAAGATGAAAATGCGCGTGAACCCGGCAGGCCGCCTGGCGCAGCAAACGACCTTATGCCAGGTTTCGTGTGGCACATGCCGCCTCCTACCATGATAATTGGCAGCGACATGACCCCCTCAAAATTATGCAACAATTGGTTAAACCCGCGTTTGAACTCTTTTCTTGCTCAACGTGGGGGTAGAGATGACATGAAAACGTTCAAAAAAGAATTTGAACACCATGTCAGTGATGATCCATTAGTGAGATGGGCATGGAACCCCGGCCCAGGCAGAACACCTGCTCCTGGGACACATGCACAGTTTGCTAAGGCAATGTCGGTTTGGATTAACGGCGGCGCACCTTGCCCGACAGAAAGTTAAGTTAAAAAAGTCTTTGCCAAAAATGAACAGCCCGCGTTTTAAGCGGGCTGTTTAACGAACGAACTAGGCACAACTTGTTTAGGCGAGATTAGAAATGGTAGTGAGCACTTAATACAAACGATTCTGAACCAGGGTTAGTGTCCCCTAGCCCGCCGTTAGAAATGTGGCCAATTTCAGCTTCTAGCGAAAATGATTCAGAAAAATTGTAGAGTCCGGAAAGTGATGAATAGAATTCAATGGTGTCGCCTAAATTTTCAGATTCATCAACAATGCCCGCGTGAAAGGCAACGCGTACTGAAAAGTCATTGTATTTGTAGACGTCTTTTGCCAAACCCGCTGCGAAGTAATGTTGGCCTTGGTCCGCATTAACCAGAAGTACGGTAGGTCGTAAACCGTAAAACGAGTCCAGCGGTTTATGGATGTAGGCGACGTGCAATGCGTAACGGTCTGCGTCATCAAACAAGTTCCATACCGCAGCCCCAGCTTTAAGCTCACTTCCTTGCGGCAGGGCTTGAGTAGAAAGAGAAACAAGGGGAGAAAGTAAAGATAATGCAAGTGCGAGTGTTTTTACTGGTGTTTTCATGTTTATACTGTTCTAAGCAAAAGTTAAAAATAGTGTTCCGTCGACGCTTCTATTCGAAGCTGTTTTTATACGTGAGTGCATAATGGTAATCAGGTTACTTTTTTCAACCTAATAAATATTAGTAACCTTATAACTTTGAGGAAAAACACATTCTTATTTGCTCTAAACGTACAGATTGAATTAATGAATAACCTAGGGTCTTTTGACCTTTGCCGTGTTTTGCACATCAACAATCAACGGCTCCTTATCGCTCAACGAGAGCTGGCTGTAGCACTGAGTAGAAATGTATGACTGACGAGAACATCATTGAAAGCAATGTAGAGAGCACTAAGAAAAGTAAGAAAGTACTGGTTCTCTTTGCCCATCCCGCGCAAACCCGTTCAGAAGTAAATGTGCCGCTTTTTCACGAAGCAAAAATGAATAAACACGTTACTGCTGTTGACTTGTATGCGGAATATCCAGATTTCAATATTGATATTGAGCGGGAACAGCAGCGTTTAGTTGACCACGATGTCATTATTTTTCTGTTTCCACTTTACTGGTATTCCACACCTTCAATCTTAAAAGAATGGCAAGATTTAGTGTTGGAATATGGTTTTGCCTATGGGCATGAAGGCACTGCACTTAAAGATAAATTATTTCTTTGCGCATTAAGTGCAGGCGGTAAGGAAGAAGCCTATCAAACTGATGGCTTTAATCATTACACCATCAGGCAACTGCTCCAGCCTTTAGAGCAAATGGCTCAGATCACGCACATGACCTACATTGCTCCTTTTGCGATCTTTGGCTCTCGTACTGCGCAAGAAGAGCATCGCGTTGCTGAACATAGAGGTAAGTGGACAACCTTGCTAAACAAATTGACCACTAACACCCTGAATTTAGAAAAAGCAAAGCACATCGAGAATCTCGCAGACCTTTGTACACCTCAAGGAGATTAATGTGACTGGCTATTTTCTATATGCATTTATCTATCTGGTCGCGGCCGTAATTGCAGTGCCCATTGCGAAGCGTCTTGGATTAGGGTCTGTACTAGGCTATTTAATAGCAGGGCTAGTGATTGGCCCCATATTTGGCCTTGTTGGTGACGAAACTGTCGCAATTCAGCATTTTGCTGAATTTGGTGTAGTCATGATGCTGTTTTTAGTTGGGCTAGAGCTAGAGCCTCGTTCGCTTTGGGCGATGAAGTCAAAACTAATGGGATTGGGCGGACTTCAGTTAGCGTTAACCACCGCCCTTATCACAGGCGTAGCCATATTGCTTGATCAGCCTTTTAGCATTGCCCTTACAATAGGCCTTATATTCGCCCTTTCTTCAACTGCCATTGTTTTACAAACGTTGCAGGAAAAAGGGCTGCAAAAAACGGAAGGAGGCAAAAGCGCTTTTTCTGTGTTGCTGTTTCAGGATATCGCGGTTATTCCCATGCTTGCGCTTATCCCTCTTCTTGCCATACCCGAACTGGTCGAAGCAGGAAATGCACATGGCGGCGATACAGGATCACACGATAGCTTTAATTTAGTTGAAGGGCTTGCCCCTTGGGCTTCAGGTCTCGTGATCATTAGCTCAATTGCCTTTTTAACCATCGGAGGACACTACTTAAGTCGCCCCTTATTTAAGTTTGTTGCTGCGTCGGGTTTACGGGAAATTTTTACCGCCACTGCGCTCATGCTCATTATAGGAATTGCAGCACTAATGGGACTTGTAGGTCTCTCTCCCGCCCTTGGTGCATTCTTGGCTGGTGTAGTTTTGGCAAACAGTGAATTCAGGCATGAACTTGAAGCTAATATCGAGCCGTTTAAAGGCTTATTGTTAGGCCTCTTTTTTATTACGGTAGGCGCTGGCATTAACTTCTCTGTACTTAGTGAGAGCCCAATGCTAATAGCAGGGCTAACCGTAGCAGTTATGCTTGTGAAAGCCATTGTGCTGTTTATCATCGCCTTAATTTTTAAAATAAAAGGCACTAACAAATGGCTGTTCACACTAAGCCTTGCTCAGGCGGGTGAATTTGGCTTTGTGCTATTAAGTTTTGCCTCGCAAAACTATGTGCTTCCTAGCGACATTATTTCTGTTCTCTCGCTTGTTGTTGCCATTTCAATGTTCCTAACGCCAGGACTTTTTATTCTTTTCGACAAGGCCATCATTCCTCGCTACAAAAATGCGAAATCACAGCGAGCTGAAGATGAAATTGACGAGAAAGGCACCGTCGTTATTGCTGGAATTGGGCGCTTTGGACAAATCATTAACCGTCTTTTAGTGGCCAACGATGTAAATACCGTTGTGCTTGATATTCGCTCTGAGCAAATAGACCTTATCAGACGGATTGGCACCAAAGCCTATTTTGGCGATGCATCCAAACCAGACATTTTGCATACTGCTGGCGCCCATGAAGCATCGTTACTAGTTATTGCTATAGATGATAAAGAAACCGCTGCCGAAATGGTGAAATACGCCAAGCACGCATTTCCTAACATTAAAGTGCTTGCGCGTGCCTTTGACCGCGGTCATGGGTATCGCTTGCGCCAGTTGGGCGCAGATTTTGTGGTATCAGAAACATACCACAGCGCTCTTGAAATGGGCGCAGAGGCACTTCGCTCACTCAATATTCACCCTTTCCAAGTTGAACGGCAAAAAATGGCGTATAAAAATATTGAGGCTCAGCAAAACGATGTGCTGTATCACGCGTGGGCGGATGAGGCCAGCGGAGAACGAGTAGACAATAATTATCTGAAACTCTTTATTGAACTTGAGTCGCTAATCGAAAATGCGCTAAAAGCAGATTTACACGACAAGCATTCGAAAATGCGTGGCTGGACGCCACCACCGAAAGGCTATGCTGAAAACCTCGCGCCCGATGAAAACCCTGATTAGGGTGAATTGTGAGCTAGCCGGCGGTATTTCGAGAGGGTAATTGTCTGATAGTGACCGGACACTTACGAATATTTATGGGCGGTAGCATACTATCGCCTTGTAAAAATAAACAAAAAGCTGATCGAAAAGGGAAAAAAGCGCTATAACCTGTATGTATATCAAACTTGTCGTATATTGGCTTTTTATCTTTCACGTTCAAAAGTTAACACGCGCCTTGTACAAGATAACCCATTGCCTTAGTGGGAATAAAAAGTGGTCTATTTAAATGGAGAGTTACCATGTTGTCTGAAAAAAGTCTCTTTCACAGCTTAGCCCTGCGCACTGTGATGGTATTTACTGCACTCGCTGGATTAAGTGCGTGTGAGGAAGCCCCCACGCCACCCAAGGCAGTCTCATCAACACCGGTAACGCTTTATAAAGTGCAGCACTCAGACGAAACCATCGCTAAATTCCCGGGGCAAGTGGAAGCGGCTGAGTATTCAAACCTTTCGTTTCGCATTGGCGGCAAACTCCAAGAACTCAAAGTAAAAGCGGGCGAGGAAGTTAAAGAGAACCAGCTTATCGCTAGACTTGATGATAGAGACGCGAAAGCACAGTTAGCCACTGCCCAGTCTCAGTTTGACGTGTCATCGGCTATGTTTGAACGCATGGAGGCTTCCGTTGAAAAAGGCGCGGTAAGCCGCTCTACTTTTGATGAAGCGAAAGCCAATTTCTTAGCCGCTAAAGCCAGTCTGACCAACGCACAGGACCAGCTAAGCTATACGGAGCTTCGCGCACCGTTTGCGGGGCTTATAGCGTCTGTTCCTGTTGAAAATTACCAAGTCATTGTACCGCAGCAAACCATTGCCGAGCTTCATATGCCGGGTGCAATCGACGTTACGTTTCAATTGCCAGAGCAAAAAATGCGTATGATTGATCGCTCACGAGCCCGTGAAAATCGTACATCTGAAATGGCATGGGTGAGCTTTTCAGGTATGCCAGACAAGCGTTACGCGGCCATGTATAAGGATCACGAAAGCACCACGCGACAAGGCGAGCTTAGCTATGAGGTAACAATTACTCTGCCAGAACCAGACGACATCAATGTTCTAGCGGGCATGAGCGCCACCGTATTACTTGATATGTCGAAACTCATTGAGTCTAACGCGAAGCTTTGGCTAGTGCCTTTTGGTGCGGTGGTTACCGACAATGCAGATCCAGACAAAGCGATTGTATGGCGTTTTAAACCCAGTGATAGCGACGCGACGAAGGGCACCGTAGAAGCAGTAGAAGTGATGATTACGCGCGGTATTTCCAACGGTCTGTTAGTTGAAGGCCCGCTAAACGACGATGATAAAATCGTTGCTGCTGGAGCTCATCTTGTAAAAGAAGGCCAAGCTGTTACGGAGTGGACGAAAGAAGGGGGCCTATAAGCCATGGTCGAGTATTTTTTTCGTCAAAAAGTAATTAGCTGGATGGTCGCCATCATCTTGGGTGTTGGCGGCATTGTGACTTTTCTTGGCTTAGGTCAGTTAGAGTTTCCCGAATTCACCATTAGAAATGCTCTGGTTATTACTCAATACCCAGGGGCAACGCCTGAGCAAGTTGAGGAAGAAGTTACGCTGCAGCTTGAAAAGGCGATTCAGCGTATACCCAACGTGAAACGAATCAGCTCAGTAAACATGGTTGGGCTATCGCAAATTACCGTTGAGCTTAAAAGTAGTGTTCAGGCCAAGGACCTAGAGCAATACTGGGACAACTTGCGCCGTAAAGTGGGCGATGCACAAGCATCACTGCCACCTGGCACCAGCACCTCGATTGTGAATGATGATTTTGGTGACGTTTTTGGCCTGCTGCTTACCCTTAAAAGCGAAGACTACTCCCTTAAGCAAATGGAAGACTTTGCAGATTTAATGCAGCGAGAGATTCAGCTTGTTGACGGTGTAAAAAAGGTGTCGATTGCCGGTACCGTTAATGAACAGATTATTGTGTCGTTAGATCACGATAAAATGAAAACCCTTAATGTTTCTGCAGAATCCATTGCTGGCCTTTTAACCGCGCAAAATGTAGTGGGCAACGCGGGTTCGATTAAGGTTCAGGGCAAGCGCCTGTCCATACAGCCCACTGGCGAATTTGATAACCTAGAAGCGTTAGGTCAGGTGGTGATTGGCTCACCGGCAAGCGGCCTTATTCGCTTAACAGATATTGCGACTATTGAGCGCAAGCTTAACGATACCCCTTCAATCCTTTATCACAGTTCTGGCACGCCGGCTCTGTCAATTGGTGTGTCGTTCGCGTCGGCGGTAAATGTAGTTGATGTAGGTAAACGGCTTGATAGCAAAATAGCCGAGCTAGAGCAGCGTATGCCCCTGGGTATGACGCTGGATACCGTTTACAACCAGCCTACAGTGGTCGACGATTCTGTAACTGGCTTTCTTATTAACCTTGTTGAAGCCGTGGCCATCGTTATTTTCGTGCTGCTACTTTTCATGGGCTGGCGCAGTGGCGTTCTGATGGGGCTCATTCTTGTGCTTACCATTCTCGGCACCTTTATATTGATGTCGGTAAAAGGCATTGAGTTGCAAAAAATCTCCTTGGGTGCGCTTATTATTGCTCTTGGCATGTTGGTCGACAACGCCATCGTGGTAACCGAAGGCATGTTGATTGGTGTGAGAAAAGGACAAACCAAGCTTCAGGCGGCAAAAGACGTGGTGTCGCAAAATGGGTTGCCGCTGCTTGGCGCGACTGTGATTGCCATTACCGCTTTTGCGCCAATTGGTCTATCGCCAGATGCCACAGGTGAATTCGTCGGCTCCCTCTTCTGGGTACTGTGCTTTTCGCTTTTCTTAAGTTGGATCACCGCACTTACCATTACCCCCTTCTTTTTCGACTTACTGTTTAAAACTGAAAAAGAGCGCGGTACTAATGACGAAGATGACGACCCATATAAGGGCATTATTTTTACGGTATACAAGCGTGTGCTTACTGCTGCTATCAATCATCGTTACGTGACAATTGTACTGGTACTTATTGCATTAGTAGGCAGCATGGCGTCAGGTAAATTCGTAAAAAATGCATTTTTCCCAGATTCATCCACACCGCTGTTTTTCGTCGATTTGTGGTTGCCTGAAGGTAGCGACATCTTAACCACCGAGCAGTCTATTCGTCGCTTAGAGGACAACGTGTTAGGCATGGAGAATATCGCCAACGTAACAAGCGTTATTGGCGGTGGAGCACAGCGCCTTACCCTCACCTATGCGCCAGAAGACAGATACGCCAGTTATGGTCAGCTTATCGTTGAAACTGATACGGTTGAGTCTCGTGATGCTCGTATGCGAGAAATTATCGAGCTGGTGCGAGAAGACTTCCCTAATGTGCAATACAAGGTAAAAGCACTTCAAGTAGGCCCTTCTGCAAAAGCGGCAATTGAAGCGAGAATCTACGGACCAGAGCCTGAAGTTTTGCGTGAGATAAGCAGCGACATTGAAGCGATATTTCAAGCAGAGAAAACCATGGACAGCGTTCGCTTGTCGTGGAGCAACAAAGTCCCATTTGTTGAACCTGTGTTTCTGGAAGAACAAGCCAGGCGTATCGGCGTAACGCGAGATGCCGTTCACACCGCATTTTTACTGAACAATGAAGGTGAAACTGTGGGCCTTTATCGTGAAGGTAGCGATTTAATACCTATTGTCATGCGCAACGATCCAAACCAGCGCTATGACATAGATAACCTCGCCTCACTTAACGTATGGAGCCAAGAACAAGGTAAATATATAAGTATGGCTGATGTTATCAGCAATGTGGATGTATCGCTTGATAACCCTATCATCAAACGCCGCAACCGGGTGCGGATGCTGGCGGTTTATGCAGAGCCCATGCCTTTATCCGGTGAGACGGCTGCGAGCGTGCAAGCTAAAGTTCGCCCTCTTGTAGAAGAGCTTAAACTGCCTGATGGCTACCACATTGAATGGGGCGGCGAATACGAGACATCAACAGACGCGCAAAGCGCCCTATTTGCAAGTATGCCTATTGGTATATTAGGTATGTTCATTATCACCGTTTTGCTGTTTGGCAAGCTTCGTCAGGCGTTAGCGATATGGGGCGTAATTCCACTCACCACTATCGGCATTATTGGCGGGTTGGTGCTAGTTGGTGCACCCTTTACGTTCATGGCGCTGCTCGGCAGCTTAAGCCTTATTGGTATGGTGCTTAAAAACGGGATCGTATTAATGGAAGAAATAAACGTACAGGCAAAGGGTAACAGTGGCGCATTCGATGCCGTAGTAGCCGCGTCAGTATCTCGTGTACGTCCCGTTTCAATGGCAGCCATCACCACCATACTGGGTATGATCCCGCTGTTTTCTGATGCGTTCTTCGCGTCAATGGCAGTTGTTATTGTATTTGGTCTGACCGTTGCCACCGTACTTACACTGCTTATATTGCCTGTGCTGCACTGTACGTTCCACGGTATAAAGTCTGAGTAAAAAGTCTACAACCCAATTGTACAGAAAAAGCTGGCTCTTTTTTAGCTTGCCAGCTTTTTTATGTATATGCTAACGCCCACTCAATGAACAAATCCTATTGTGGCTTATGTTTTGCTGAGAAATAACGTCGTTTGAATACGTGCTAGTATTGCTACTGGTTATTCACACCACAACACTTTTTGTTGATTATTAAGTGCTGACGCAGCTTCTTTAAATCTTGCTTCAATTTCAAAGCGCCTAATTTTCATCGTCGGCGTAAGCATATTATTTTCAATAGTCCATGGTTCACTTGCCACAAGAATATGGCTTAGCTTTTGATGGTTTTCCAAGCTTTCATTCGTATTTTGAAGAAACCGCTCAAGCTCTCGTCTAATAGCGTCTTTATCTAATAATGATGCAGTGTCGCTAAGCACAACTGCAGCGAAAGGTTGAGGCCTATTGCTTCCCATCACACACGCTAGCTCTATAATGTCGTGATTGCACATCACTGCCTCGATAGGAGAAGGAATGATGTACTTTCCCGTTGTCGTTTTGAATTCGTCCTTTAATCGCCCTACGATTTTAAGAGCGCCCTGCTCATCCCACTCACCTCTATCTTTGGTTTTAAACCAGCCGTCGTCGGTGAAACTTTCAGCGGTTACCTCTGGACTCAAATGGTAACGTTCAAATACATTGCGCCCCTTTACCTGAATCTCATTATCTTGTGAGAGACGAACCTGAGCATCAGTAAAGGGCTTGCCTATTGTACCTATCATCGACGATTTAAACGGATAGTTAATACACCCTGCCCCCGTTACCTCAGTCATGCCCCAGGCTTCAGAAATGTAGATATCAAGGGCTTCAAACTCCTCAATAATTTCTCTCGCGATTGGCGCGGCAGCCGATACCCAAACTCTTGTTTCTTCGAAACCTAAACTACATTTTATTTTTCGTTTAATACTTTGATTTACAGAAGGGTCATTCAACAGTGATGACAGTTTTTTCTTGGGGACAGTGTGATAAATTGAAGCAAGGAACTTGGCCCATAGGCGAGGAACTGAGAAAAAAACAGTTGGCTTTGCCGCCTTCAGGTCATCAATGAAGGTTTCAAGTGATTCGGAGAAATAAGTCACTGCACCTGGAGCATAAATCATCATACCTTCGGTAACAACACGCTCGGCAATATGAGCAAGAGGTAGGTAGGAAAAGAGCCTATCGCTTTGATTTACGTTAAGCCATCTTGCAGTATCACCACATGCTGATGCATATGCAGATTGGGTGAGTTCGACGCCTTTAGGTGTGCCAGTTGAGCCTGATGTGTACATGATACTAATAACACTATCAGCTGCCCCTTTAAAGAACTCACCAGTAAACGATTTTTGAGCCATCCAATCTTTCCATGCAATTGGGCCGTCAATGGAATCACAAGGAAGCGCTATCTGTGCAAGTGAAGAAGAAAATACCCGCTGACCTATTTGGTAATCGTCAACTTTTCCAATGAATACAGCCTTGCATTTTGTACGCTCAATAATAAAAGCCAGCGTTTCTTCATTTGCCGTTGGGTAAATGGGGATCGAAACCATACCAGCCAGCATTACCGCCCAGTCAGCAATTATCCATTCGGCGCTGTTTTTGCCATAAATTGCCACAGCATCGCCTTTACCCAGTCCTAAATCATGCAAACCACCTATTAACGATCGCACCGCTTTTTCTACCTCCTCCCAGGTCCATACGCGCTGCCTTGCACCATCAGGTTGGTAAAATGCCAGCTTCACAGCAAGATGTTTAAAGTTGTGTTTTAGCGCACTTAATGGGAGTACATCATTCATCATTTCGCATCCTTAGGCAGTTAGTTAGGCATGAGTGAGCCAAAAACCTACCACGCGGTAGGTAAAATAGAAATAACTTACCACGCGGTAGATTGTCAACAGTAATGAAATTATTTGTTAAAAAGTTTAATCAGTTAAAAGTGGTAAAATTTTTGGTAGGACTAGGAATTGAGGGTTGTGCAACAAACAAACCGTTAGCGGAAGAGAAAGCGTATTTTATTAGCTTTCATTTGTAGAAACAGGTTGAATATTGGCCCTATCAAGGGTCAATATTCACGTCGAGAAATTGAAGTACTTAACGAAATACCGTGCTAGGGGCGGTTATGCATCAAAAATAATACCCTTCAACATCTCCATGTGGTGCTGTTCATGTAGCTTTCGTTCTTCGCGCGTGTAAAGCTTGTCGAGCGTGGGACGGGAAACCACATAGTACTGCGTTGCGCCCAACAAGTGATATACGAAAGCAAGCGGTGACTGCCCTTTAAAATACCCGTGCTGCTGCCCGTTCGTTACAATAGCTACAACATCATCAAGAAACGGGCGTAAAAACCACTTTTGTGCTTGTTCAGCACGTTCGCGATTATCAAGTAACTCACGCATAAGCAATATAATTACTCTCAATCGTTCTTCATCAGCACATACCATTCTTTTAAATAGTGCGAAGAGCTGATTTTGCGCATTATCTGATTCAGTTCTTATTTCCTCTACCAAATCGACGAGATGATGCGCCGCCTGCGCTATTACGGCTGCATAAAGTTTTTCTTTTGATGGGAAATGGTGCAGCAGGCCTTGTTTGCTAACGCTAACCTCCGCGGCAACATCGTTAATACTTGTACCATAGAAACCATTTTTCGAAAAAAGAACTGTGGCAGTACTCAATAACTTATCTTTCGTTTTTAATTTCACTTCATCATTCCAAAGCAAAAAGTGTAGATAGCATATTGACAGCTTACCACCTGGTAGGTATTTTGTAAAAACCTACCAACCGGTAAGTAAATTAAAATGCGCATACCGCGTTTGATTTATCAAAACATACGCTTCCCGTTTAGGAGTGACATCATGAACACCGATATCGAAAAGTTGTTGATTAAAAATGCGAAACAAAACGTCGCTAACAAAACCACCTCACTGAGTGATATTGAGGTGCGTTCAGACACCAACAGATACACTAGCCAATCTCGATTTAACGATGAACTAAAAAAGGTGTTCAATTCTCTACCGACCATTGTGGCTCATGCCTCTGAAGTAGGTGAGCTCGACAGTTATAAGGAAGTTAAGACAACTATGGGCTCGTTGATTGTAAGCCGAGATTCGAACAACCTCGTGCGCGTATTTAGAAACGCATGTCGACATCGAGGTGCGAAATTAGTTGAAGGCTCTGGGTGCAGTAAGCTGTTTGTATGTCCTTACCACGCATGGTCGTATACCACTGATGGCGCACTTAACAACATTCCAGGTCACCAGCACTGCTTTCCAAATACCAATAAGTCAGACAATGGCTTAATTGCACTGCCAAGCATCGAAATGTATGGCTTTATATGGGTATGCCCAAGCGCTGCTGAAAATGAAGATATCAAAGCCCATTTAACGGGACACTTGGCAGGTATGAATGCGCACCTTGAGTGGCTTAAAGCAGATGAACTAACGCATTTCAAGCGCTTTACTAAGGTATGGAAGGGTAATTGGAAGCTCTTTTCTGAAGGTGGACTTGAGACTTATCACTTTGCATTTGCACATAAAGAGACCATTGCGCCGTTTTTTTACAACAATGTTGCGGTAATTGACAAGGTTGATATGCATTACCGGGTAGTTATGCCCACAAAGAACCTGTCGTCTGAGGAAGCACAGGCAACAGATGATTTATCGCTGCACGACTATAGCCACACGCTGTTCATGTTGCTGCCGAATTCGGCACTGCTTATACAAAAAGAACACGTGGAATTTATTAACTTTCGCCCACTGAGCGCGGGAGAAACCGAAATTACTATTACGACCTTAATCCCCAAGAATACCGATCTTAACGATATTAATCAGCTTCGTCATTGGCAGAAAAACCACGACATCACCAATACCACGCTCAACGAGGATTGGGCTTTGGGTGAGTCTATCCAATCGTCGTTAGAAAGCGGCGCCCTGCCCTACATTCAATACGGTAAGAATGAGTGGGCTTTACACGCCTTTAATGAAGAGCTTGATGCACTTCTTTCAGTGTAACGACTGTTTTGCATAAAAAATTGTCTTTAGTGGCTATAAAACAAAAGGCTCGGTGAGGTAGAAGCTATGTCGCAGTATAGAATATGGGAATGTCAGGCTTGTGGTTGGCTATATGATGAGGAACAAGGCTGCCCTGAA
Organism: Alteromonas sp. G4i13; assembly: GCF_054960505.1. Lineage (NCBI taxonomy): Bacteria > Pseudomonadati > Pseudomonadota > Gammaproteobacteria > Alteromonadales > Alteromonadaceae > Alteromonas > Alteromonas sp. G4i13. The sequence continues at coordinate 42,760 of NZ_JBHNYX010000016.1, forward strand.
GAAGGCTTACGTCCAGGTACTAAATGGGAAGACATTCCCGACAATTGGCGTTGCCCTGAATGCGGCATTAGTAAGCCTGATTTTCAAATGAAACAAGTGGCTGAGGTGAGCGGTGTTGAGCATATAAACACTCAAAAGGCATCGCTTCACCCCTTCGACAGTGAAGGCCCTGCAAGCACAAAGCCGTTAGCCAGCCAAGGAACTCAGCACAACGACGCAAGCGATGCTCCTATTGTGGTTGTAGGTTCGGGCATGGCGGGCGTTAACTTTGTGAAATCGTACCGTCAACACGACAAACATACGCCCATTGTTGTTATCTGTGCAGATGATGGTACGGTTTACAGCAAGCCTCAGCTATCTAATGCTTATGCGCAACAAAAAAGTGTCGCTACGCTTACGCAAAGTGTGGCTTCGGATTTTTCACGCCAATATCGCGTTAGACTGTTTACTCATACGTTGGTAGAACATATCGACACGCACGCTAAATGCGTGTTACTTCAAGGTGGCGGAGAGCAACCTTATGACAAGTTAGTTCTAGCTACAGGTTCATCGGCAATGACGCCAGCTATTGAGGGTAATGCAAGTCACAAGATTCGCGTTGTGAATAACCTCACTGATTATGGACAGTTCATTACCGACGCCGCGCATGCTCGCCACATTACGATCATGGGGGCTGGCTTAATTGGCTGTGAATTTGCTGATAACCTGCTGCAGGCAGGTGTTCATGTGAGTATTGTCGACCCTCAACCCAGTGCGCTCTGTGCGCTGCTGCCCAACGAAGCTTCTACTTCACTCACTCATGCATTAGCAGAGGCAGGTGCAGCATTTCACTTTGGCACTACAGTATCGCGTGTTGAAAATGATGGGCAGGGCGTAGAAGTGTTGCTTGCTAACGGAGAGCGATTTAAAAGCGACCTTGTGCTGTCAGCAATTGGTGTAAAGCCCAATATTGAGTTGGCGTTACGCGCTGACATTTCGTGTCAGCGAGGCATTTTAACCAATAGTAACCTAGAAACATCGGCACCAGATGTATTTGCCGTGGGAGACTGTGCGCAAGTTTCAACACAGCATGACGATGCAAACGCTCATATAATTGCTGAAATTAAGCCCGAGCGGGTTGGCGTAGTACTGCCCTATGTCGCGCCATTACTGAATCAAGTTAAGTTACTGGCGTCAAACTTAGCCAACGAGAAAATGAACGGGAAGCAACCCGCGCATTTGTCCTACCCCATTATGCCCATTGTCGTAAAAACCAGCTGTCATCCTATAAACATGGTGCTACCCATTCATACTTCTGTTGGCCGCAGTCGTTGGATAATTGAAGAACAAAGTAATAATGGTGTTAGTGCAAGGCTGCTCGACAATAAGTTCAATACCATTGGCTATGTGTTAACAGGTTGCTTTAATTCACCTAGTTCTGCAAAAGCATTCGCTCAACTCATCCCAGATTAGCGTCCCGTATTACAAAGTAATTGTGCTTCATAGTTAAATCTGTCAGTACAACCCAAACTTCAGACAAAGCAACAAAAACTACACCCAACAGTTTACTTTTAATAAAATTAGTTTATTATGGGTAAACTACACTGTGCAGTATACTTTTTATTTAAGGTGAGAGCATGCCCGTTTTTAATCGCACACGCTTTCTTGTTGGAGTTTTATTTATGACATCTTTCTGTGGTTCTTCAAACACCCTTGCTGCAAGCGCGTCGCAACCTGAAAAATTCACTAATACTCATATTGAATATAAAACGACGTGGCGAGACATGTGGAAAGTCACCAAAGCGTATTTTCGTGACAATAGAGATGCTGCAACGCCAACGTTTGACATACCCGTGTCGGCACTTACACCACAAATGCTTGACGCAGTTGCAGAAGACAGCGTGATAAAGCTGGGCCACTCTACTACCCTATTGAAACTTGCCGAGCGTTATATATTGATCGACCCGGTCTTTAGTGAGCGTGCATCTCCCGTCCAATGGATGGGACCCAAGCGTTTCCACCAAGCGCCAATTTCACTGGAAGATTTGCCTAAATTAGATGCCGTTATCATAAGTCACGATCATTACGACCATTTAGATAAGGGCAGTATTGAAATACTAAAAAACAAAGTCGACGTGTTTATTACACCGCTAAAAGTAGGCAATCATTTACGTGACTGGGGTGTGGATGCAAATAAAGTTGTTGAGCTAAATTGGTGGCAAAGTACAAAAGTGAGCGACATTGAAATAGTGGCCACACCGTCTCAGCATTTCTCAGGACGAGGTTTATTTGATAGAGACGAAACTCTTTGGGCAAGTTGGGTTATCAAGTCTGCAAATACCAATATCTTTTACAGCGGTGACTCGGGCTATTTTGACGGATTTAAAGCCATTGGTGAAAAGTACGGTCCGTTTGATTTATCGATGATTGAAACCGGTGCGTACAACGAGCTATGGTCTGACATTCACATGCTGCCTGAAGAGAGCTTGCAAGCCCATATTGATATTCAAGCTAGTGTCATGATGCCCGTGCACAACAGTACCTTTGATTTAGCACTACATAATTGGAATGAGCCTTTAATAAAAATCACAGACCTTGCTGGTGCTAAGGGTGTTCCCACCAGTATTCCTATCTTTGGCGAAGTTGTTCCGGTTAAGGGTGCAGGCGAAGCTCCGAACAAAACCTGGTGGTTAGACGAAAGGTGAGTAGCTAATAAACAGCGCTTGCTTCATTATTCTGGGCTTTAATTGCTCGCTTAACTCTATGTTTTGCAGTACATTTATTATTCGCCGCTTAGGCACTATTGGCGGGTATAACAAAAGCCTCAATCAAAGTGATAGTACTCGATTTGGTTGAGGCGAATAATAAATTTCTCAGTTAAAGGAGCTAACTGCTAGCAATGAAGCTGTCTAGTCAAATTAATTTGGGCGTTTTTGCCCTTATGCTTTTAGCATTTACGGTGTTGTCGAGTATTGAGCTAAGCGAAATAAAATCTCGCACTTCAGTGTCAATCGAGCAAGAAGCTGAAGAAGCACGGCTGCGTTACGAAACAACCGTCTTACAAACCTCTGCCTTGTCGTCTCAGTCGAAGCAATCAGTGATTGATGCCATGCTTCGTCAAATGGTATTGCAGCCGTTTTTATCTGCAGCCAAAGTCATTGATGTCGAAGGAAATGTGTTTGCGAAGTACGAGCGCTCGCCTAACACTATTGTTCCTAATTGGTACTTACAGCTGGACTCCGCACCTGCCGTTAACAAGAAAATTCCTTTTTCGAACAATGATGGTTATTTGTTAGTTACGTCAGACACGTCTTATATTTACACTGAAATCACCGCTATTCTCATCAAAAATGCTGTTATCTTTTGTGGGCTATTTTTCGCCCTCGCGCTATATATCGTCACAGTAACCAAATTTGCTAGGCGCCCCATTGCCAACACCATTAAGAAGCTTAATGAGATAAATAGCCACGACTTCACCCCCTCGCAGGTAAATGCGTTTACAACAGATTACCGCCAACTTACCAGCACAGTGAACACCCTAACCACGTCGTTAGCATCAAAATTTAATGACATTGCTCAGCAATCTGAGCGATTCAAAACAGAAGCCAATAAAGATACATTGACGAAGTTGTCGAACCGCAGTGCATTCGAGCGACACACTCGCGCGCTGTTGTCTGACACGTCTAATTTCCAAGAAAAAGAGCTTATTCTCATCAGGCTCGCTCAACTTACCACTATAAATACTAAGTTGGGCATGTTAGCTGGTGACAATTATGTAAAATCTATCGCGGACTTTCTTGTGCATGAGGCGAAGCACAATTGCAAAAGTGGCTTTGTATTTCGGTTATCAGGCGGAGATTTCGCCTTGATAAGTGAAATTATGGGGCGGGACGAACGGGATTTGATGTTAGAAAATATGTCGAAGCAGTTCGCAAACGCCACGCCACTTCGAGATGGAAGCAAAGCAACGTGGATGGGCGTTACACGTTTTTCTAGCCAAATGTCGTTACAGCAGGTAATGGAAAGTGCTGATAGTGCGTTGATGGCGGCAATGAAAACGCAAAAAGGATGGCAGTTTTCTTCAGAAGTGTCTCAGGTTCATAGCAATACAAAATGGCGTGAGCGCCTCAATTACATCGTGTCGCAGCAATATGCCGATATTCTCATTCAACCCGTGATGAATGTAGAGCGAAACGCACCAGCATATTACGAAACGTTTGCTCGATTTAAAGACAAAGACACCAATGATGTTATACCCATGGCGCAACTTATCCCCGCATCAGAGCGATTGGACCTTATTCCTCAAGTCGATAAGTTGGTAGCAGGCATCGTGTTTAAAAAACTAACGGTAACGTCTCATCAGGTTGCTATAAATATTAGTAACGCCTCAATTGCCAACGGCGAGTTTAGAAAATGGTTAATTGAAGAGCTTCGAACCCGGGAAACGCTATGCCCAAGACTTATTTTTGAAGTCGAAGATGCAGCGCTTATTCACCATCGAGAAGTAGCCGAGAACTTTTGCCGTCAACTCATACAGCTGGGCTGTAGAATTACCATAGAACACTTTGGCGATAACTTTGCCTCGCTTGCGGGTTTAAGGGCAATTCAGCCTCAATTCGTTAAGCTTTCGGGACGGCTAACCCAGGGAATTCATACCAACAAAGATAATCAGTTATTTGTCTCTAGCCTTATCAATATTGCGAAAGGCCTTAATATCCATGTTATTGCGGAAATGGTAGAAAACGAGGCTGAGTCTGTTGCACTGAGCAAACTAGACGTTGAACACCAACAAGGCTATTACTTTTCTAAACCCTCACTTTGGACAATGTACTAAGTGTAAGCTCGCTGGTCTGAGGCATTGAACGTCTGAATAAGTATTGACGCTTTAAGTGAGACCTCGCGCTTTATACAAACTTATTGTGCGTCGATTCGATGAAACGTTTAAGGCGGTGTTGTGAGAATCTCTTTCATATACACCTCCTTTTAACCGCATTTACTGTTCGTTAAGCAGCTTTACAATGGCGTCAGAGCTAATGGGTTTTGAATACAGAAAGCCTTGCACATATTCAACGTTAAGAGACTTGCAGTAGTTCGATTGATTTTGAGTTTCCACGCCTTCAACAACAATATTTAAATCGAGTTTGTGACCAACATTCACGATAGCCTCCATTAACGCGCTATCGTAGGCATTTTCCGGTGCACCTCTTAAAAATGAACGATCTATTTTTAAGTGGCTAACGGGAAACTGTTTTAAATAACTAAGCGAAGAATAACCCGTACCAAAGTCATCAATCGATATTTCAACGCCCTGGTCGCGTTGCGCTCTCAAATTCTCTAAAATCGTATTGTCAGACTTAATAAGCACATTTTCGGTAAGCTCTAACCCAATATCTTTAGGCATTAAACCGTGCCGCTCTCGACACTCCCTTAGGCGTCCGAAATAAGCATTCTGCTCTAACTCTTTTCCTGAAACATTGATATCAACGCGAATATTAATGCCCTGCTCTTTCCATAACTGTGCCTGTTTGCACGCCTTTTCTAACACCCAATTTCCAATGTGAACAATTAACTCACTGCGCTCAGCGATGGGGATGAAGATATTGGGTGGAACAGCCCTATCCTCATCTTTAGGACGCCACCTTAACAGCGCTTCACACGATGCCACTTTTCCAGTGAGCAAATCGATTTGAGGTTGATACAAAAGTTCAAACTCATCGTTAACCAAAGACTCATGCAGATAGGCTGCGATACTTCGCTGTTGTCGAACTTTCTGACTTAAAGCGTGGGTGAAAAAATGAAAACGGTTTCGGCCTTCAGCTTTCGCCTGATACATTGCGACGTCTGCATTTTTCAGAAGATCATCAATCTCCCTTCCATCTTTAGGGTACATACTAATACCGATACTTGAAGTGATATGCACGTTTTCAGTGCTAAGTGCGAAGCTCTGCTTGAAACACTCAGTAAGTTTCTTAGCAATGTCAGCACTTTCATTTTCAGAAGTCACTTGTGTGGCGACAAAAACAAATTCGTCTCCACCAAACCGAGCCAGTAAGCCTTGTTCGCTTAGACAATCTGACAGCCGCTTAGAAACAGAGCGCAGTAATTCATCGCCCCAGGTATGCCCAAGCGTGTCATTAACTTCTTTAAACATATCTAAGTCAATGAAAAACAAAGCGAAGCCAGACTCATTGCGCGATGCATCCTCGATGGACGACATCAAAAACTGCTCTAACAAGCGTCGATTAGGCAACTCGGTTAACAAATCTGTGGATGCCATTCGCTCAAGTTCTTGCCGGATGTTGTGCTGCTCACTCAGGTCAATATCCACACAATACATTTCGGGTGAATCTGTGCCTTCTTTCAGCATGACGTGAGATGAGAAAACATGGATAGGCTCGCCACTTTTCTTCTCAAGCACGAGTTCGTCTGAAGGAATTGCCTCACCGTAATCTATCCATCGCTGATGTAGCTTTATCACTTCACTTTTCATGAACGAGGGAATGATGAGATCTTCAAGTTTTTGACCTAGTGCTTCGCACTCACGAAAGCCATACATGTCTTCACTTGATTTATTCCAGTAGATAACTTTTCGGTGCTTGTCATAACCTTGCACCGATACCTTTGGCAAGGCACTAATAAGCTGAAGGAACCGCCTTTCAGCCGAACCATGTTGTTCAAATAACGGGGGCTCTTGGTATTTCTGTAAGCTCATCGTACTCCCGCGAGTGCTAAATTGTTAGATAGCAAAGATATAAAAAACGGCCACCATTCTTTTAGTGTAGTCCAAATCACACAGACCACCCGACATTAAAAAGTTAAATTGCTCGAGAATATCGCTAAATAAAGAAAAGGGTACCAGTGCGTGTTGCGCAGAACTTGAGTAAATAAAAGATGAAATTAAATCGTAAGATGGTGCGTCTACCCTGATTCGAACAGGGGACCTCTACCATGTCAAGGTAGCGCTCTAACCAACTGAGCTATAGACGCATATAGAATTTTGTTGCACCTGATAGGTGGGCGAATGCCAAGCAACGGCGCGTATAATACTTAGCACGAGCGTTGCCTGCAAGGAAAACTTATCAAATGACGATTCAAGTGACTAATTTGACAGCAATTAGCCACTTTCTTCAACAATTGCGATTAACTTAAATCATTTTAAATGGAAGCGGCTTGATAGCGTCTACTAAAGATCCGTCGTTAACAGCACGCATAAAATATTCACCCAACCTGTCGGTTTCTTTCAATACTGTTTGCCAATACTGGATGCGCGTTTTTGCATCGAGTACTTCAAAATCTTTCCTATCGGGGATTTTGCTATAAGGCAAATTAGCAACAAACGATGCAGAAGGCACAAGCATTACAACGTTATCGTAGCTTGAACGATGAGGCACTCTGCCCTTCAAGCCCTTGTCGAACCAGCCTGGAATGGGCTTGTCATAAAAATGGGGGTATAACACTAAGCCATCATCTGGTCCGAAGGACAAATCGAAATGGTAGTCAATAATACCGCCATCTCTATACATTCCGGCTGGCGCCCCTTCAATTTGCTGTACGCCCTCAATAACCACAGGAATAGAACCCGATGCTAGCAGCGCGGTATGAATATTTCCGTGGGTTAACGTGTAGTACTGAGTAGGCAGTTGATACGGGTCTTTTATCGCAAATTCAGTATTCGGGGTAGAGAACACATAGCGTGTATATAAACGTGAAAGGTGTCGTCGGTTCACTGTATTGGCCGCTGCACTCATCGCCAAGCCCGAAAGTTGCCTAAACTTACTTTCAAAACGAGTAGCACCTAAACATTTAGCAACGATCAGGTGCGCTTTAAAGCGGGAGTTAGACAGCACTTCTTGCTTACCTGCTTCATCCACCATTTCTTTCAGCAGGTCTTCAGCTTTAGCCGTAATTTCTCTAGGCGTAGGCTTATCACTGCTATAGGTCGTTGTTGAATAAGAAGAGGCTAGACGATTTATGGCTGCTAGGGGATCATTTTGAACAGCGCAAATGGTACGAAACGCACCTGCTGAAGAGCCAATCACATGAATTTGATGCTTAACGTTGGCAAACCACTCAGGGAACAGTACGCGGTCTAAACCAGCCAGAGAAAACCATTTCGGGCCGCCAGATGCCCCCAGAAAATAGCTAAATAACTCAGGCGTAAACCCGTTTTTCATTATGGATTCACGTGCTTTTTTACCTGCGTATATTTCTAAGGGTGCCACTCAATGTCCTCACTGTGCGCCAAATAGAAGCGCTGTATAAAGCGCTTGATAAATATTTAAGGGGAAGCAACATGACTAATGAATCCAATAACTTCCCCATTTGATTAGTTCGGGGGAATTTAACAGTTAAAGGCGCGAAAGTAACCTTTATAGCAATGCCCTCACATCTGCTCAGACCAGACTTTTCAACGACTTCACCCGAATCTTAAGGCGTTAGTGCATCTATCACTTTTACAAATATTCGATACTCATCTTCAGTGATATTTTCCAAACGCTTATTTTGCCAAGCCACAATTTTAGGCAACAGCGCCCGATAGATTCGTTCTCCTTCCACTGACAATGAAATTAATGTGGCCCGTTTATCTCGCTTGCTCACACGCTTAACGATAGCATCTCGCTTAACCAATCGCTCCAGCGCTCGCGAAACCTGCACTTTATCTAGTCGTGTTGCAATAGCGATTTCTTTTGCCGTTAGCAGTGAATTTGGCGAGCTTTCATTTCGGCCGCCTAATGTGGCTAAGATTCGCCACTCTGGTTTAGTAAGTTTATATTCTGCATATTCTTTTGAGAGCGATTCACTTAAATCGCTCGCAAGCATGGCTACCTTGTAGGCAAGCATATCTTCTAGCTGCATGTTTTAAGCCCTTTTCACTGTATTACTCTTGCTATTTTTACTTCTGCGACCGCCCTAAAAGCCATGGTTGTTTTTCATTTACCTTAGGCGTTACTTATACCCAAAGTGTCGCTACCATCTGTCGAGCGTTCAGGCGCGTTCAACATTAACCCAGGTAACTTTCACAGCTAACATCGTGCATTAAAAACACGCAATACGTGTAACCTTGTAATGGCCCTCACATAAAAGGTGTAAAGCTAGCGTACCAAATGACGTTGGCTCCATTCCCTCTACTCGCCCACGGCCATTGATTTACATTTCATTTACCTCTAGCCTAAACCACATAGTTTCATTTGTAACTACTTTATTTAGCATTCATCAGTACAGCCACATCGATGGCCGCCTGTGGGAGGGTTTATGGATACTTTGTCGTATTTAACGGGTTTTAATAACGAGCACGAGACAGAGGCGCTGCCGGGTGCCCTTCCTAAAGGCCAGTTCAGCCCACAAAAAGTGAATTATAAGCTTTACGCTGAACAGTTTAGCAGTACAGCATTTACTGCCCCACGAGCAGAAAACCGCCGCAGCTGGACATATCGTTTACGCCCCTCTATTACTATGGGCGACTTTGAAAAAATTGATAACGGCCTGTTAAGAACAGCACCTGAGTCTGATGTCCATTGCCCTCCGAATGTACTTAGGTGGGACCCTGTACCCTTACCAGAAAAAGACGTTGATTTTGTAGACTCGCTTGTAACCATCGCCACTAACGGTGACGCTAAAGCCCAAGTAGGTATGGGCATTCACTGCTACAGTGCCAGTGCTAATATGCAAAATCGTGTTTTCTACTCATCAGACGGAGAAATGCTTATTGTCCCCCAGCTAGGCGACATGCTGATCACCACCGAGTTTGGTAGGCTCAACTTGTCTGTAGGTGAAATAGCCGTTATTCCTCGTGGCGTTCGTTTTTCGGTTAACCCTATTAATGGGCCAATTCGCGGATATATATGCGAAAACTACGGTCATCCTTTTGTGCTGCCAGAGCGCGGCCCGGTAGGCGCGAATGGCTATGCGAACCAGCGTGATTTTTGCTATCCCACGGCGTGGTTTGAAGATAATGAGACGCCTCACACTTTGGTAAACAAGTTCTGTGGAAATTTGTTCGAAGCAAAACTCGATCACTCTCCCTTTGATGTGGTGGCTTGGGTAGGTAACTCTGCCCCTTATAAATATGATTTGTCCCGTTTCAACGTTATGAACACCGTAAGTTTTGACCACCCCGATCCGTCTATATTTACCGTGCTTACCTCACCATCTGAGCTGGAAGGTACGGCGAACGTTGACTTCGTTATTTTCCCTCCAAGGTGGATGGTTGCTGAAAATACTTTTCGCCCACCGTATTACCACAGAAATATTATGAGCGAGTTTATGGGGCTAATTGAGGGGATGTACGACGCCAAAGAACACGGTTTTGTGCCCGGCGGCATGAGCCTTCACAACTGTATGACTCCCCATGGCCCAGAAGCTGAAGTATTTGAAAAAGCCTCGAACGCCGAGCTTTCACCGCAGCGTTATGAAAACACGCTGGCGTTTATGTTTGAATCTCGCTATGCCATTGCGCCAACGGAGTTCGCTTTAAACAGTGATATTCGTCAACGAGACTATTTGGCGTGCTGGAAAGGCCTTAAAAAGTACTACGATGGTGAAAAATAAGCGCCCTGGGGTTTGTAACGTTACACGTACCGATACCTAAACAAGCAATTGTACTGATTTTTGAACACTACCGACAAGCATCAACTTTGCTTAATAGCATTTATTTTCAAACAGTTAGGGAAAGTTAGCTTTCCCTAACTCAGCATCTCATTCACGGGTGAAAACAAAACGTTACAGCTTTGCTTTCCATGCCCAAAACCCTTGAACTCGACACCTATTGCTTGCTTTTTCACTGCGCCCTTACAATCAGGTAACAATTATAAAATGTGATTTACGTTGAGGATGTATCGCTATGGCTGATTTGTTTGAAAACCCTATTGGTTTAGACGGGTTTGAATTTTTAGAGTTCACTGCGCCTAAAAAGGGCATGTTGGAGCCCATTTTTGAAGCTATGGGCTTTACCCTTGTTGCTCGCCACAAATCAAAAGACGTGGAATTATGGCGTCAAGGCGACATCAATTTATTAAGTAACTACGAAAAGAAATGTCATGCAGCCTATTATGCCGAAGAACACGGTCCATCAGCGTGTGGTATGGCATTCCGCGTTAAAGATTCACAGCACGCATATAAAGAAGTGCTTGCCCGCGGTGCTCAGCCTATGGATACCCATACCGGTCCAATGGAACTGAAACTTCCTGCTATTAAAGGTATTGGCGGTGCGATGCTTTACCTTATAGACCGTTATGAAGGCGAAAATACCATTTACGACATCGACTTCAATTGGATTGAAGGCGTTGATCGCCATCCTGAAGGATGTGGCTTCCATACGCTCGATCACCTCACCCATAATGTGTACCGCGGCCGTATGAATTTCTGGGCAGGGTTCTACGAAAAGCTATTCAACTTTAAAGAAATTCGCTATTTCGATATTAAAGGTGAATACACGGGTCTATTATCGAAAGCAATGACGGCGCCAGACGGTAAAATTCGCATACCGCTAAATGAAGAGGCGGTTGGCGGTGGTGGCCAAATTGAAGAGTTCTTAATGAAGTACAATGGTGAAGGTATTCAGCATATCGCTTTCGCTTGTGACGACCTAGTGGCGTGTTTAGATAAGCTTAAAGCGAAAGGTATGAAGTTTATGACGCCTCCACCAAATACCTACTACGATATGCTTGAAGAGCGTCTTCCTGGGCACGGCGAAAACGTAGATGAGCTACAAAAGCGCGGTATTCTATTAGACGGCACAACGGAAAATGGTGAGCCTCGCCTACTGCTTCAGATATTTTCTGAAACCGTTTTCGGCCCAGTATTCTTTGAATTTATCCAACGCAAACAAGATGAAGGTTTCGGCGAGGGTAACTTCAAGGCACTATTTGAGTCGATTGAACGCGATCAGGTAAATCGCGGCGTGCTAAACAAGTAAGTAGATAGCTAACACAATACTAGGGCAGCAAGTTTCGTCACTTGCTGCCTTTTTCATAAAGCGCGCACGCAGCGCCGCTTGGGTCAATAATGACACAAAAGCTGTCTTTGCCATGATGACGTATATCACCCGCCTGTTTTCCACCTTTGGAAGTAACTTCTTTCAACGCGGCATCTAGATTTTCTACGGTAAAGTAATTAATCCATCCGCTTGGGTACTGCGCGTTTACACCCTGCTTATGACAAATGCCGCCCACAGGTGTGCCGTCGGCCTTCATCATGACATAATCATTGTAGCCACCCATATCTATGGGCTCCTTCTTCCATCCCATCACCGCTTCATAAAAGCTGACAAGTTCGTCTGCGTTTTCTACCGTAATATCGCACCATGAAGAATCTGACATTGTCTCTCCCTCTGTTTTTTGTTTAGGGCTGTTGTTTTGTTAGGGCTCTATTTATGGTTGAGGCATTTTTCTAGTCAGCGCTCTTGTTCTGGTTAGAGATCAAATACCCAGTAAGCTACATAACTGATAAGCGCAATGCCCCATTGCTTCAATAAGCAAAACCCAAGACTAAATTAACTACTAACAGTAGTACCTTACTGAATATTTGTTAACTAATAGATCATTTTAATGTACCGATGTTTTAAAGGTAAAAAGGCTAGAGTCTATTGACCTTTGCTGTACATCAAAGATCAACATGGCAAAAAGAGTTCGATCATTTGAATCTCGCGTTTTAGTAATACGCAAATTTCTGAAAAAAGCCATGGTTGTCAAGCTAAGAAATTGCAAAATTACAAAACATTTTTTATTTTAGTTGTAGACATGGCCTGTGGAAAATGCTTGTGAAATTGAGAATGTTATCCACTGAACATTGTTTGTACAGTTTATTTATCCCTTTAAATACATATAGTTACAACAAAGCCCCAAACTACTCAACAAACTTATCCACAGATTAAGTGGATAACACGTAGCACTTAATCACAGTTAGTGGTTTAATGTGAATATCTTCGAAGTTATCTTTTTTTCGGTTTCTCATGCCCAAACAAACACTTTTAGTCAGAGAATCTTTGTTTACCATTCACAGCTTGGATCCTGAAACTAATATCCCCGCATCTGTACTTAATAGCCCTCTTTTTTTCTTAGGTAAAACAGAAGATGAACTATCTATTGTTGTGCCTGACTCGGTAGACGTACCGTCACTAGATAGTGATGAAGGTTGGCGTGCACTTGAACTGTTAGGGCCTTTGCACTTGTCTATGGTAGGGATCATGGCCCAAATCGGCCAAGTGTTAGCATCAGCAAAAGTGGCTATATTTGTGGTATCAACCTTCGACACTGACTTCTTTTTAGTAAAAGACAATAAACTAAAAGATGCCATTAGTGCGCTTAAGAAAGCTGGCTATTCGGTAAGTGAGGACGTTTAATACTGTGAATGCTAAGCAACTACAATACGCACCAGACAGTTTTACCAAGCAGCTTGTAACTTTAAGCCCATTTTCAGGGCAAGTGGTTTCACTCTCACACATTGACGATCCCTATTATAAAAGTGGCCTTATGGGGCCTGGTGCAGCAATAAGCTCAACATCAAATACTGTCTTATCGCCTTTCGCTGGTAAAGTATTGAGCGTTTCCCCGCTAGATTACGCTATCGACATACAGTCTAGCGCGGGCCTTAAATGCAAGATTAAATATGGTGGCGATACTAGTCATTTGCATGGCGCACAATTCGCCTGTTCTTTGAAGCGGGGCGATGAAATAAGACTTAAACAAGTACTTTTTACCGTGAATGCTGCATGGCTAAAGCAGCGCGGTGTTAGCAATACCTGTTCAATGACGTTGCTTAATGCAAATGCGCTTATCGGCGTGGTGCCTACGCATCAAAAGTTTGTCGAAGCAGGCGAAGATACGTTGTTGACACTTTACCTCTAGGGCCTGTTGACCTAATTGTAAAACAGGCTTTCAGCCCTGAATGATTTACTATTAAAAATCATCGCAAGTGAGTTTATCAACGTATCAACAGCTTGTATGATGGAGCACATTGAAAAACAAAAATGTACAGGCGCACTGTTTTCGGGCTATTGCGGTTTTCTATTTTCTCTAGCTCTTCGAAACAGCGCCACATAATGGCACTGTTCTAACCAGCGTCTTTCATTTACAAACAACAAAGTAGTACGGAATAAATCACCATGAGCACAATCCTTTATGGGATCCCAAACTGTGACACCATTAAAAAAGCAAAAAAATGGTTAGCAGACAACGATATCGCTTTCACATTTCACGATTACCGCAAGGACGGGATAGATAACGACTTTCTTGTACGCGCCGAGTCTGAGCTTGGCTGGGAAGCAATGCTCAACAAACGCGGCACGACTTTTCGCCAGCTAGAAGAGCAAGAGAAAGCGAATCTAGATAAAGATAAAGCACTGGCCCTGCTAGAGCTTCATCCTGCCATGGTTAAACGCCCTATCCTTGTTCATGACAACGCGTTTTATATTGGCTTCAAACCCGCGCAGTATGAGGAAATATTTTGTTAAACGACTCTGTTATTGAAATTGCTAAACAATTAATAAACCGCCGTTCTGTAACGCCAGAAGACGCAGGTTGCCAAGAAGCCATGGGCGAGTTTTTAGGTGCTTTAGGGTTTAATAATGAAACCATGGTATTTGAAGACACGACGAACCTTTGGTCTCGCAGAGGTAAAGAAGGCCCGGTATTTTGTTTCGCAGGCCACACTGATGTAGTGCCTAGTGGCCCTGAGTCAGCATGGAAAACACCGCCATTTACCGCGACAGAAGTTGACGGCTATCTGCATGGGCGCGGCGCAGCTGACATGAAAGGCAGTCTTGCCGCTATGCTAGTAGCCACCCGCGAGTTTGTGAACAAATACCCTGATCACAAGGGAAGTATTGCGTACCTTATTACTAGCGACGAAGAAGGCCCTTTTATAAACGGTACCACTCGCGTTATTGATACCCTTGAAGCCCGCAACGAAAAAATTGATTGGTGTATTGTTGGCGAACCCTCTTCAACCGATGAAGTAGGCGATATTGTTAAGAATGGCCGTAGAGGTTCATTAACGGGTGATTTGATAGTAAAAGGTATCCAAGGCCATGTCGCCTACCCTCATTTAGCTAAAAACCCTGTTCATAGTGCAATGGCAGCCCTTGACGAGCTAGCTAAATCTCATTGGGATAACGGTAACGACTTTTTCCCTCCCACCAGCTTCCAGATATCAAACATTCACGCGGGAACAGGTGCGGGCAATGTGATCCCGGGCGAGATGCACATTTGCTTCAACTTCCGTTTTTCAACGGAAGTAACCGACCAAATTCTCATTGAGAGAGTCACGGCAATTTTGGAAGCCCACGAACTGGAGTACGAGATTAAATGGACGTTTAACGGTCAACCCTTTTTGACCGATACGGGTGCCCTGTTAGAAGCCACTCAAGGTGCAATAGCTGCGGTTAAAGGAACACCTACCGTGCTGTCTACTGCTGGCGGTACATCAGATGGTCGCTTTATCGCGCCAACAGGTGCACAAGTGATAGAGCTAGGCCCGGTGAATGCCACTATTCACAAAATTGACGAGTGCGTGAAAATGTCTGACCTTGAACAGCTTGCTGATATGTACTTCGGTATCTTAGAACGCTTGCTGGCTAAATAGCCGCTATTGATGGTTATGAATCAAGTGCCAGAAAAAGCGTGGTTGGGCCAGCACAACGACTATCTCGTTGATGCTGGCAACGGCCATAGACTGCATCGCGACGTGATATCGCCGTTTCTTGCCATGCAAGATGCTGCGCAAAAAGACGGTATAGACTTACAGTTGGTCAGTAGCTTTCGAGATTTCGACAGGCAAACAGCCATTTTTAACCGCAAATGGGCAGGTCAAGCACAGCTTCTTGATACCAACGGTGATGAACTGCCATTCGAGGCACTAAGCGATAATGAAAAGCTTCATGCTATTTTGACATGGTCAGCACTTCCCGGCGGCAGTCGCCACCATTGGGGCACTGACATCGATGTGTACGACAGAGTTGCCGTGCATAACTGGGGGGGCAAGTTTAATCTTGTCGAAAGCGAATACCTTTCTGGCGGACCGTGCCATGCCCTTTCATGTTGGCTAGCTGACAATATGGAACAGTTTGGCTTTTATCGTCCTTTTTCGGTTAATACGGGTGGCGTCGCAGTAGAGCCATGGCATTTAAGCTTTCGAAAAACAGCGTGTGTTTTCGAAAATGCCAGGCACTTAGATGGCTTTACAAAAGCCATTGAACAAAGCGATATAGAAGGCAAAACATGTATTTTGCCACAGCTACCTAGCTTGTATAATCGCTACGTATTGAACAAAGGGCTGTAGCCTACGGAATTTTTATGAGTACTACCTGGGTCATCATTATTATTGTTTTAGTATTGGGCGTTGTGATTGGGAATATCACGCTGCTTAAATACAGTGCTAGATTTAAATTTCCGACACCTTCTAAACCTTATGATGATAGTGACGACGATTCAAACGAGGACAGTGAAAGCGCGAATACATCCGTTAAAGACCAAGATAAAGACAGCAACACCCCAATGAAATAACCCTAATCTGATAGCGTCAATCGCGGCAATTTAATCGAAGCCTAAGTAAAGCTTTTATAATTCGAGGCTTTTATAATCAAAAGCTTGTACCCATTGTTTATGCCTACGCAGGCACTTGAGTATTAGGGCTCTCAATTATTCATTCACAAATCACTTTTCACATTTAAACACACTCTAAGAGGTTCTAGACGTGTCTAAAAAACAATCCTTACTGGGCAATATCGGCGTACAAGTTGTCATTGCTATGATTATTGGCACCGCTGTTGGCGCCTTTATGGGTGAAAGCGCTGAAATGTTCGCACCACTAGGTGCCATTTTTATCAATTTAATTAAGATGCTGGTCATTCCACTGGTGGCAGTAGCGCTTATCTCTGGCGCTGCGGGGCTTGGCAACAGCACTAATGCAGGAAAAGTGGGGCTATCTACCCTTGCTTATTTTGCGTTAACGTCAGCACTTGCCGTAACACTGGCCCTAATTATGGGTGAAGTGTTTAAGCCAGGAATAGGTATCGACGTTTCTGCGGTAGAAGGTATGTTCTCTGGTGAATACGCCTCTAAAGGTGAGTTACCTTCATTTTGGGCTACCGTTACAGGTATGATCCCCACCAACGTATTTGCATCGTTAACCAACGCAAACATTCTTCAAATTCTGGTGTTTTGCTTGTTCTTCGGCCTCGCCCTGTCTAAACAGCCTAAAAAGAACCGTGAGCCTATTTTAAATGGCGTGAACACTATCGTTGATGCCATGGTATGGATGATAAACTGTGTGATGAAAATCGCGCCTATCGGCGTATTTGGTTTAATGGCAGAGGCCGTAGGAACATTTGGTTTTGCCGCGCTCATGGTGGTATTCAAACTCTTCTTGGTGTTTACTGCGGCAATTTTAGTGTTTGGTTTTGTGGTTTACCCCCTTTTGGTACAGCTATTTACAAAAACGTCGGCTAAATCATTTCTCGTCGCCATGAAAAAGCCTCAGGCGGTTGCTCTTTCAACCGCGTCATCCATGGCGACACTGCCGGTTACTATGAATACAGTAGAGAATGAGCTAGGTGTAAGAAACGCAACGGCATCTTTTGTACTGCCGTTAGGCGCCACCATCAACATGAGCGGAAATGCCATTTATTATGGCTTGGTAGCGGTGTTTTTTGCGCAGCTTTTCAATATAGATTTATCAATGGGTGCATATGTTGCCATCATCCTAACGTCTACCCTTGGCGCGGTTGGTCAAGCGGGCGTTCCTGGGCCATCATTCTTGGTCGTTGCGGTGTTGCTTGCTGCCGGCATTCCCATTGAAGGTTTACCCCTGCTATTTGCCTTGGACAGAATTTTCGACATGATCCGCACAGCGCTAAATATTACGGGTGATGCAGCATGCGCAGTGATCGTAGATACGATTGCCATTGATGCTGATGCTGTTGAAGAGCAAGCAATAGAAAATACGGCCAAATAAAGCCTAGTCTTACAGATAGAAAAGGGCAGCAAAGCTTTTTGAAACGCTTACGCTGCCCTTTTTTAATTGGATTGTGTCGCTTTTTGCTTATCGCTATTTTAATCGGCACTTAATTGATAAACGTTAATTCACCAAAGCATACGCCCTTCATAATCTTATAAAGGGGTTGTTTTCACTGCGGTACCGCTAATGCTCACCATAAGCATACTGCCTTTATCGCCAATCACTTGATAGTCTAAATCGATGCCAACCACAGCATTTGCGCCCATGCTTCTGGCTTCATGCTCAAGCTCAGTAAACGCTAACTTACGTGCGGTGGTTAACTCTTCTTCATACGACCCAGAACGGCCGCCAACGATATCGCGAATAGAGGCGAAAAGATCTTTAAATACGTTTGCGCCCATCACGGCCTCGCCCACAACAATACCGTAATAAGCTTCAATTTTATGCCCTTCAAGCGTTGGGGTAGTTGAAACTATCATGCATAACTCCTTTTAATGTGAACTGTTTATTTTGCGCTATTAAGGGCGTGCGCCCTCTAGCTGTTGTTTTCGAACCACTGCTTAACAGACTTAACAAGTGCCTGAGCATCGTTTGTGTTATACGCCACTGCTGGCTGGTTGCCCCACACAGGTTTTGGCCACGCACAATCATTTTCAAAACGTGCGACGTGATGAACATGAAGCTGCCTTACCACATTGCCTAGTGCTGCCACGTTAAGTTTAAGCGGTGAAAACAAGGACTGCATGGCTTTTGATGCCAATGCAGACTCTTTAAGTAAAGTAATCTGCTCTTCTTCTGACAAATCGATAATTTCCGCAATATCATTTTTCATCGGCACTAAAATAAGCCACGGAAACTGACTATCGTTCATTAACAGTACACGACACAGCGAGAGATCACAGACAAAAAATGTATCATTGTGTAAACGGCTATCAAGATTAAACATCTAGCTTATCCAACGTAGTAGGCACAACGGTTAATAAGGCGCGTTGTCCAATGGCCACTTTTGCATTCGGGAAAACAATGGCTTCGCCGTCCTGCTCTGCTATGTACTCTTTACCCGGTTCAGAAGCCAATACCGTGCCTTTAGGGTAGTCAGTGAAGTTTGGCGTATCGTCATCGAAATGAAGCGTAAACTGTTCTTCGTTTCGGTTTATAACTTGGTTCACGCGATAAATATCAAGGTCATCCATATCAACCGTAGGCGCGTACTCGGTTTGAGTAATTAACTGCGTTATCGCTTGTTTCGCATCTTCAAATCGACGCATATCGTTTTGCCCGAATGGACGCACCTTGCCAAGTTCAACCGTAAACGCGTGCGCGTTGTATTGATATGACGAGAAATAGCTAAAGGTGGTTGTCGAGCTTTCCGACAGTAATATGGTTTTCACACCACACGCGGCAAGAAATGCCAGCTGCCCTTTGCTGTGTATTCTGTCATGAAGATAAGGATATACCGCAAACTTTTCATTTTTAGAGGCGCGAATTGCTGTGTGTAGGTCGTAGTGATATCGGGTGCCCTCACCCGCTTCGAAGAAAGACGCCACAGCATCTTCGAGCTGTTTAGCACGAACGCGCTCTGCGTTCACTAAACCTTCGCCCTTCGAGTGTGCACCGCTAAACAAGCGGTTCATGTTCTCTTCAACGAAACGCTCTGCAATATCCATCGCTGGCAGGTTGCCAAATAAGAACAAAACATCATGTGCCAGCGTTATGTTCCCTGTAAGGATCCCCTTAACCAAATCATCACAGATTTCGATAGGTGCGGTTTCATTACCGTGCACACCACACGATAAAACAATGCGTTTATTAGGCTTAGAGGTTGGCTGTACTGAAAAACTGATAATGCCAGGTGCGGTAATATGGACGAGCGTACCATTAGCTAATGTAAATTGATGAGAGCGTTCAAATAATGCGGAATTACGGCGAGAAAGTGTTAAAAATTGGCCGCTTTCGATAAGTTCTTGCATAAGTGTGAGCTTTGTCTACGTTGTCTAATCTCGAATGCTTCCAGTGTACCCAGACAGGCCTTCAAAATCACGTTATCTCACTGTTTAATTCCCAGTAGCTGTAAGCATTGAACAACGGAACTACAGATTGCCGCACTTTCAGATACTACGCTTGAGCGCGTCTAGGCGAGTTGCCGATAATTATCTCTTGTTGGGTAAGCTGTACGAAATCATCGAATGGAATGGCGCGAGAGAACAGGTATCCCTGCCCTTGTGTCACCCCTATTTCTCTGAGTATGTGAAGCTGCTCTACGGTTTCTACGCCCTCGGCGACTACACAGCACTCTTTTGCATGCCCTATCACTTTCGCCGCTTCGATAATGGCGCGATTAACAGGGTGAGCTTCAAGTTCCATCACAAAGGACTTATCGATTTTCAGCGCATCCAAATCCAGATCTCGAATATAAGCAAGATTTGAATACCCTTTACCAAAATCATCTACAGAAATAGATACGCCTAAGCTTCGCAGCTCATCTAACTGCTTTTTCACCATTAATGAATTAGACAGCGCCACGTCCTCGGTAAGCTCCAACTCGATTAACGAAAGCGGCATTGAATACGTACGACTCAGCATCGTCAGTGTTGGGACTAACTGGTTGTCGTACAACTGTGTGGGAGAAATATTCACAGACAGCATTAAAGACCGCTTCATTAGGTCCAATTCCGAGAGCGCCCTAAAGGCTTGCTCAAGCGTCCAGTAGCCCAGTTCGCTCATCATATTATACGACTCGGCCGCTTCGATTAGCGGACCTGGAAATAAGACGCCATCAAGAGGGTGATTCCAGCGAAGTAAGCACTCAGCCCCCACTACTTCTAGCGTTGTCAGATCGACTTTTGGTTGATAGTAAAGCTCGAGTTCATTTTGTGCTAATGCACGTTTTAAATCTGCTTTTAGCGCCAAACTTCTGCCCGTGTCGGTTTTGTCTGACTTAGTCAACGCGAAGTAATTTTCGTATTTGTTTTCTTTTGCTTGTTTTAAAGCCGTTTCCGCTCGGGAAACAAAGGAAGTGATATCAAAGTCATTCTTAATACTGCACGCCACACCTACGTTAAAGTCTGCAATAAAAGCCGTACCATCATAATGCATAGGCGTTTTGAAATGCTCGACTAAGCGTTCGAACATTTGTCGCATTACGGTTTCATTACTTTCATTAGGAAAAACGATGCCAAAAACATCACCACTGATACGGCCAATCGATACCGCAGTTCCAAATAGGAGTTGGATGCGGTTGGCTATTTCAAGTAAAAAGCGATCGCCTACATGAATGCCCAGACTGGTTGTCACATCAGAAAAACGCACTACATCGACCAGCATCAATGAAATAGAAGCACTGCGAGACGCTTGCTTCGAAATGCTATCGATAAACGCATAGCGATTGGGAATGGTTGCCAGTGATGTGTGTTGGCTCATGATGTTTTCCTTGAGCTTTACGCTTCGAGGTACTAAAAACAACTAGTTATATAAAACCATGGCGCTACGAAAGGCGCAACGACAGTAACGTATTATTTTGTATACCGTCTTATACTTTTGTACAACATTAGCCTAATATTGGACAAAAAACATGGCTGTAGTACTTATTTCTGGTGACGTTAAGAACAAACTGTGCCGTATTTTGAACCCGATACGAAACAATGAAGAAGTATTTAGAGGGTAATAAAAAACCCGGCGAGTGTACCACTGCCGGGCTATTTCTTTACGGTTCTGCGATTAGCTTTCAATCTTACACGGTGAAAGTTTCCAAACGCGTTCTACGTAGTCACGAATTGAACGATCTGAGGTAAATTTACCCATCTTCGCTGTATTGATGATGGCCATTTCTGCCCAACGCTCTTTGTCGCGGTATGCAGCATCAACTGCAATTTGTGCATCAGAATAAGCACGGAAATCTGCAAGCACCATGTACGGGTCACCGTTATCAAGTAAGCTTTGCTTAATTGACACCAATGCACCTGGTTTACCTGGCGTAAAGTAATCCGTTTCTAACCAATCCAGCACAGCTTTAATTTCTGGATCTTTATAGTAGTAGTCATGTGGGTTATAGCCATTCGCTTTAAGCTCGTTCACTTCTTCTACTGTAAGTCCGAAGATAAAGATGTTGTCATCGCCCACTTCTTCAGCAATTTCAACGTTTGCACCATCAAGTGTACCAATAGTTACCGCACCGTTCAGCGCAAGCTTCATATTACCGGTTCCTGATGCCTCTTTACCTGCCGTACTGATTTGCTCAGATACGTCTGCCGCTGGAATCATTTTTTCAGCGAGTGATACACGGTAGTTTGGTAAGAATGCTACTTTAATCTTGTTATTTACGCGCGGATCGTTGTTGATCTTATCCGCTACCTTGTTAATAGCGAAGATAATATCTTTCGCAAGCTTGTAGCCCGGTGCCGCTTTAGCACCAAACACAAATACACGCGGGTGCATATCGTAATCAGGGTTTTCTAGAATACGACGGTACAGCGCCATAATATTCAGAAGCGCTAAGTGTTGACGCTTATACTCGTGCAAACGCTTAATCTGCACATCGAAAATGGCGTTAACGTCTACTTCTATATCAAGTGACTTGCGAATTTCCTCTGCTAGCAACTCTTTGTTCTCAAGCTTCACTTTCATGAACTGCTTCTGAAACGTTTTATTGCTCGCAAATTTAGCTAACCCTTGCAGTTTGTCTAAGTCGCGCGGCCAGTCTTCACCAATCTTTTTATCGATTAGCTTAGACAGCGCTGGGTTACACGCTTTCAACCAGCGGCGTGGTGTAATACCGTTGGTTACGTTAGTTAGCTTACCTGGATACAGTTCATCGAACTCTGGGAACAGAGACGACTTAACAAGACGAGAGTGCATTTCTGCCACACCGTTAACGGCAAATGAACCGATTACCGACAGGTGGCCCATACGAACCATCTTCTCGTTACCTTCTTCAATGATTGAAAGCTTAGCTTTCATGGCATTGTCGCCAGGCCACTTCTTATCAACCTCTGCCATAAAGCGGTGGTTAATTTCATAAATGATTTCTAGATGACGAGGAAGGATCTTCTCAATCATGCGCGCAGGCCACTTTTCAAGTGCCTCTGGCAGCAAGGTGTGGTTGGTATATGCAAATACTTTTGTACAAATCCCCCACGCTTCATCCCAGCCAAGCTCTGCGCGGTCAACAAGAATGCGCATTAGCTCTGGTATAGAAATAGCTGGGTGCGTGTCGTTTAGCTGAATAACAACCTGATCGGCGAAACGGCTCCAATCGTCACCATGAGCACGCTTGTAACGACGGATAATGTCTTTAAGCGAGCACGAGCAGAAGAAGTACTGCTGAATAAGGCGAAGCTCTTTACCCGCTTCGGTCTCATCGTTTGGATAAAGTACTTTTGAAATAGTTTCAGCTGATACATTTTCACGTTGTGCATCAACATAACCACCCGCATTGAACACGTCCCAATTGAAGTAGTCAGACGCTTCTGACTGCCACAACCGCAATACGTTTACGGTTTTACCTTCGTAGCCTACAACCGGAATGTCCCACGGCACACCTTTTACAATTGAGCCAGGGTGCCATTCTTTCAGCACTCGTCCGTTGTCGCCATATTTAGTCTCTACATAGCCGTAAAGCGATACTTCTTGAATAGATTCTGGACGGCAAATTTCCCATGGATTACCGTAGTCACGCCAGCTGTCTGGTCGCTCGATTTGCGCACCGCTTTTAATTTCTTGGCGGAATAAACCGTGCTCGTAATGAATACCATAACCTATTGCAGGTAATTCCATTGTCGCCAGTGAGTCGATGAAGCAAGCCGCTAGTCGGCCAAGGCCACCATTGCCTAGCGCCATATCAGGCTCTTCTTCAAGAATGTCTGAAATTTCAACACCTAGCTCTTTCAACGCGCCACTAGCCACATCGAATAAGCCAAAGTTTTGCAGGTTGTTTGAAAGCAAACGGCCCATTAGGAATTCAGCAGAAAAGTAATGAACGGCGCGGGTGTCGTTCAGGTAATGACTTTTCTGGGTTTTGCGCAACCCTTCAAGTACTTGTTCTTGAATTGCAGCGCACGTTGCTTTCCACCAAGCGTGATTGTTTGCTTTGTTTTCGTCGGTGCCTAGCGTGCAGTGTAAGTGTTTAATAACCGCTGCTTTGAATGCAGCCTTATCGATCACTGGAGAGGGTTGCGTCTTGGTCGCTTTTGCGTTCATTTTGCGTCTCACTCTTAAGTAGAAGCGGTGTTTACACACCGAAAACGTAATTTAATTACAGAATAACTTCAGAATATGACAGCAATATAGCAGCGCTTAAACGATTATGTTGTAATAATTTTGTTAAAATAACAAAAAATCGCATGAATTCGTATGCATTCATGCGATTTTTAACAATTGATTTACAAAAAATAATTTAAAGTGATTTATTTTTGTACTTATTTAATTATTTTTCCGACTAAGGCTTCGGCTTCAGCAATTAGATCCTGTAAGTGGCTTTCACCGTTAAAGCTTTCCGCATAGATTTTATAAATTTGTTCGGTGCCAGAAGGACGCGCTGCGAACCAGCCATTTTCTGTCGATACTTTAACGCCACCAATTGCCGCGTTATTACCTGGCGCATGGGTTTGAACGGCAGTGATAGGCTCGCCCGCCAACGTATCGCTAGTGACGACAGATGCATCCATCGCCGAAAGCTTTTGCTTTTGTTCAAGGGTTGCTGCCACGTCAACACGGCTGTAAACCGGCGCTGCAAATTTTTCCGTTAGCGCTTTGTAGTGCTCGCCAGGATCTTTGCCTGTGATGGCTAGGATTTCAGCTGCCAGCAAACAAAGAATAAAGCCGTCTTTGTCTGTCGCCCACGTGCTTCCATTGCGTTCAAGGAAAATTCCACCAGCACTTTCTTCACCCGCAAAACCAATAGTGCTGTTTGATAAACCATCAACAAACCATTTAAAGCCTACCGGCATTTCAGCTAAAGGCTTACCTAAGCTGTTGGCTACGCGATCAATCATACTGCTAGACACCAGTGTTTTACCGATATTTAAATCGCTAGGCCATTCTGGGCGGTGAGTATAAAGGTAGTTAATAGCCACGGCCAAATAATGGTTTGGGTTCATTAGGCCCGCACTTTTGCACACAATACCGTGACGATCGAAATCAGGATCATTGCCCCAAGCTAAGTCAAAGTTATCTTTCAGCTCGATAAGCCCTGCCATCGCATAGGCAGACGAACAATCCATGCGAAGCTTACCGTCTTTGTCGCGGCGCATAAAACCAAACTGTGGGTCAACCGCGTCGTTAACAACGGTAATGTCCAAGCCATATTTATCTGCAATTCGCGACCAATAACCTATGCCTGCACCAC
The DNA here is from genome assembly GCF_054960505.1 of Alteromonas sp. G4i13. Taxonomy (NCBI): domain Bacteria; kingdom Pseudomonadati; phylum Pseudomonadota; class Gammaproteobacteria; order Alteromonadales; family Alteromonadaceae; genus Alteromonas; species Alteromonas sp. G4i13. Next base: position 68,033 of record NZ_JBHNYX010000016.1, read on the forward strand.
CTAATGGGTCAGTACCTAACTTCAAGTTAGCTTTTGCAATCGCTTCCATGTCGATAACGCTTGCAAGATCTTCAATATAAGGTTCCATGAAGTCTTCTTCACGAACCAATTTGCGCGCGGTAGCTTGACGAATATCAATGCGCTTAACATTTTTATTGCCATCTGCAATTAATTCATTGGCGCGTTCTTGAATTTGTTTGGTTACATCACTATCGGCAGGCCCACCGTGAGGCGGGTTGTACTTAAATCCACCGTCTGAAGGAGGGTTATGAGAAGGCGTAATGACGATACCATCTGCCTTGTCGGTGTTACCTGCACGATTGTAGCGAATAATAGTACGTGAAATAACAGGTGTCGGCGTATAGCCCATGCTTTCATTGTCTGCGCGCTGCACGACAACATTGACACCGTTTGCACACAAAACTTCGATAGCGGTAATCATGGCAGGCTCAGATAACGCGTGGGTATCTTTACCAACGAACAGCGGACCGTCGATACCTTCTTGTTTACGATACTCTACCAATGCTTGGCAAATTGCACTGATGTGGGTATCGGTAAACGTAGCGTTGGAAGCTGTACCTCTGTGACCTGACGTGCCAAAAGAGACCGCTTGACCCGGGTCATTCATATCCGGTTTATAGCTGTAATACTGGCTCACTAACTGCGCTACGTTAATGAGTTGCTCTTTTGCTGCATGCTGTCCAGCCTGCGGATGTAATGCCATGAAAAAAATCCTTATTTAGAAGTTTCGTTGTTCTATACCTTGGCTTGCTATTTACCTTCTGAAGAGAAACGCGCAATCACGGTTTCAATAACATCAGGTTGATAGCCTAAGTTACGCAAAACTTGTTCCAGCATATTCGTTTTCTTGGCAGTATTGTTATTAGTTACCACCCAGAACGGGCTATCAGGGATAGCTTTAGGATTAGTACTGCTGCCGTTTTCCAACAATGCCGCCTTACTTGTCGCAAAGTACGTACGGTTTTTACCTTTTATACTTTCAACACGAGTAAAGTTTTCTGCATTAAGCTTGTGCGCTGCACTTAAAACAAACAGGAATTGATCAACGCGCTTGGTAAATGTGCCTAATGCATCTTTTGACACCGCTTCAAGAATATCTCTTTTCGAGTGAGATTCTGTTGCTGGCGTTACTGAAGAAACTTCCGAAACCTTTTTAGCTGCCCTTGAGCTCGCAGGCGCTTTTGCTGCCGTTGCTTTAGCTGGAGTTTTCTTCGCTGCAGCCTTTGGCGCTGCTTTAATTGCTGAACTGGCTGTCGCTTTGGTGGGTGCTTTGGCTGGTGTTTTAGTCGCCACTTGAGTTTCAACTTCGGGTGTTGACTCACTTGCGTTATCTGCGGTTTCTACAACGTCTGTACTTTTTGGTTCGCTTGTTTTTACAGATGTAGATGAAGCCCCACCATGCTGGACACCGTGGGACACGGCACCGTCTTCAGGCAAAAGTAAACGTCTTAAAATTTGTGATGCACTCTCACCAATATGCTTCGTTTGGCTGGCGATGAAGGCATATAAATCGTCATCTATTTCAATGCTTTTCATAACTACTTCCTTTTTAAGAGGCACCATTATAGACAACACAGATAAACTACGCAGCACTTAATAACAGATGTTTTGCGGGAATCTATGCTAATAAGATAAGAAAGTGACGTTTTACTGCTCCCAACCCGTCGTATTTGCTGTCGATAAAGTCCATGTAAGCCGTTTTTACTTTTTCAAAAATAGACGTCGCCTTAACAACATTAAGAACATAGGAGAAACAACGCAACGAACCATCAAGTCGCTGATATACCTGCGTATAAAATTTAACAGGTAATTCAATAGAAAGCCTTTCACTATCGTTGCTATTATTAAGAAGTAGTGACCTTCGAAACACCGCATTGTCGGCACTCGTTACCGTTCGCTAAACATGTAAACTAGAACATGAACTCAGACATGAACTTAAACTTCATTGCGCAACATCCTTAGAAAAGCCTTAATCGCTTTCTCACTGTTTAATACATAGTGTGACAGAGTAACTTTAAACTTAAGTGACAATCATATGCGCCAAGATATCATTAACGTACAGCGGGCTCTTAGTCAGAAAATTATTGGTAAAGATCACCAATTAAAACTCGCAATAACTTGTTTACTTGCCAATGGCCACTTATTAATTGAAGACTTACCGGGAATGGGTAAAACCACCCTTTCTCATGCGCTTTCCCAAGTTTTTGGCCTACAATATTCTCGCATTCAATTTACTTCTGACTTACTCCCATCAGATATGCTGGGCGTAAACATTTTTCATAGTAATGAACAAGACGAGGCAAAGCGCTTTTCGTTTAGACACGGCCCTATTTTTAGCCAAGTGGTGTTAGCGGACGAGCTAAACAGAGCCAGCCCCAAAACACAAAGCGCCCTGTTAGAAGCGATGGAAGAGCGACAAGTAAGTATAGATGGTGTAACCCACGCGCTACCCTCTCCATTTTTTGTTATTGCTACACAAAACCCAAGCTATCAATCGGGCACTTATCCCTTGCCAGAGTCCCAACTCGACCGTTTCTTTATGCGTATCTCTTTGGGCTATCCAGCGTGGGAGGCAGAAAAAGCCATGCTATTGCAACAGGATGCATCAGCACCGCTTGCACAAATATTAAATGAGGAGAATTTGCGCGAAATGCAACGAGAGGTAGCCGCTATTCATACCAGCGATGCCATTATTCATTACATTCTAAGATTGGTGAGTGAAAGTCGAGAAAGTAATGATTACCCTAACCCCCTATCGCCACGAGCGAGTAGAGCGATACTACAAGGTGCCAAAGCCTGGGCGTTTGTTACCGGAAAATCATATGTTACTCCCGAAGATGTACAGGCCGTCTTCGTGGCCATTACCGCTCATAGGCTAACATTGTCTTCACATCAGTTGGCACAAGGGCAGCAAACCCATGCTTTTGACGGTGAAAAACTGAGCCAGAAATTACTCGATAGTATTGACCCACTGGCAGCCTAGCATTCATGAATTTTCGGAGCGCTAAAGGTGCGTAGAATGCCAGCTTCACTTTCGAATTACCTACAACGCAGGCTATTAAAGTGGTTAGACAGGCGAGTTCCGGCTTCTCACGAACATCACCTCAACGTAAACAGTATTTTTATATTGCCGAGCGGATTCGGTTGGTCTTTTATTATTCTATCGCTGTGTTTGTTTTTACTTGGCACTAACTACCAAAACAACTTGATGTTGCTGCTTAGCTATTTGTGCTTAAGCATTATGCTATTAACGCTGTTTTACACTCATCAAAACTTTGCGCGTTTAGCGCTTAAAGCGACGCCCCCCAGTCCATTTCACTGTAACTTACAGGGTGAATTGCAGCTTCAGGTTATCCCTCACGCGGCAGCGCCAACGAAAACGTGCAATGGTGTATTAGCAATAAAGTGGCTAAATACAGCACGCCCCATGGAAACCGCTGTTAATGCAAGCAATCAAGATACCTCAGTGGATCAGCAGACGTACAGCTTTTCTTTAAACGACAATGAAGCTGCGGATACAAGACAAACGCAAACCCTCAGCGTGCCTCTTCCAATACCAGTACGGGGGCGATTTGCACTGGGCAGACTAACCATTGCATGCGATTTTCCGTTGGGATTATACAAATGCTGGACCCACCTCGATTTTGACCAACAAGTCACTGTCTATGCAAAACCTCAAGAAGGTCCGGTCACTGTTAATAAGGTAGCGAGTTCTAATGAGTCGGATAGCGTCAGTCAGGTTAACGACCTTACAAGTAACGAGGACTTCTACGCATTAAACGATTACGAAGTTGGACAGCCGCTTAATCGCGTATCATGGAAGCATGTGGCGAAAAACGGAAATTGGGTTTCGAAATCCTTTACCTCCTTGCAAAGCGACAGTTTTGTACTTTCAGTTCCCTCAAACATAGATGTGGAAACTGCCGTATCGGCACTTACCTATGCAACATTGTCTTGGACAGGCGCAGACCGGGTATTTGGAATACAGTACAAAGGGCTTAACATTGCCCCTGCTCACGGGGTAAAACATAGGCACGAATGTCTTAGTGCGCTTGCTTGTTTGAATTCATCACAAGCTTCTTCGACCTCAAATAAAACGGTCTCAATATCTTCCATAAAGAATGAAAGAGCGAGGTCAACGAAATGAGCTCCGCTATCTTAAGCCGTTTAACGCAATTAACCGTTGTTAAAAGCGTGTTTAGCCAACCAACGTCCGTGGCTGTGCTTATGCTCTGCATAGCTTTCTCTCTTATTCTTTTTACTCTTACCGCGCCGCTTATGACATGGGTAATTATGCTAGGTGGATGTGCTGTGATAGTGAGGGCCGCAGGCCTTAGTGCGTTAAATAGTTTGCCCACATCACGCACGGTTAATCTACTGGCGATATTGGCAGTGTTCGCATTATCGTGGTTTGGCTTCTCAGTAGGATTGCTTGATAGCATGATCAACCTATTGACCGTCGCGTGCGCGCTCAAAATCATGCTGGTTGAGAAAAAACGAGATTTTCACTTAATTGTATGTACCTGTTTGTTCTTGATCGGCTGCGGATTTATCTCGTCTCTAAGCGTATTTGCGTGGATTGGCTATACAGGAATACTGGCCCTGCTGCTATTCGCGACTGCCATTTATCACGGTGCAGGAATACCCAAATCAAAAAGCATTAAATTCGTGACCGTGCTTATTGTCCAAGCTTTCCCTATCGCGCTGCTACTGTTTTTACTGCTTCCCCAACTCCCTCCGCTTTGGCAGATGCCCACGTCAAAGTCGACTGAAACCGGGCTTTCTGACACGGTGACGCCTGGTGATATTGCGTCGCTTGCAAGTTCATCTGAATTGGCTTTCAGCGCCACATTTGAAAACGCAGAAGCAGTCCCTGTTGCACCGTCCAGGTATTGGCGCGCTATGACCTTAGAACATTTTGACGGGAAAACCTGGTCTATTAGCGACAAGCGCAAACAGGCAGAGCAGCAGCTAGCTTACATGGGCAAGCCAACACCCTTGTCAGCTCTGGCCGAGGAAAATACGCCTCAAGTGATAAGTTATGAATTGATCGTGGAACCCACACAGCAAACGTGGCTGTTTGCGTTAGCGCCTTCGACCCCCAACAACCGCGAGAACAGTATTTTCGTAAGAAGTCTTTTTGATTTTACGTTAAGGGCGAATAGCCCAATATCCAGTAAAAAAGCGTTTTATCTGCGCTACTATCCAACTGCTCAAATCACTAGCGGAATAGGAAATTTTGAATCGCAACTAAACCTTCAGGTTTCCATGAATGGCAACCCTCAAGCCAGAGCATGGGGACAGACACTTGCCAAACAATACTCAAGCGCACAGCAAATAGTTAGCGCAATAATGCGTGAATTTAATCAAGGGGGCTTCCGCTACACCCTATCGCCGAACGCCATGCCTACCGACCCCATCGACCGTTTTTTATTTGAAGAACGCTCAGGTTTTTGTGCCCATTACGCAGGCGCCATGGTGTATGTGCTTCGCGCCGCAGGGGTACCGGCAAGAATGGTGACAGGCTACCAGGGCGGAAGCGCACTTAATGACAATGTGCTTCAAATAAGGCAGTACGATGCACATGCGTGGGTGGAAGCTTTTATTGATGGTGTGTGGATTCGACACGACCCAACGAGTATGGTGGCACCGTCACGCTTAACCTTCGGGCTTGAACGTGCTTTGGAAGAGCTTGGGGAGTCTCGTAAAGCCAGTATTTTGGGCGACCTTAGCAACGCTGCTATTTTTGCAACATTACAAAGCTGGTTTCAACAGCTCGATTACTCGTGGAGTAAATGGGTACTGGGCTTTGACAATACTGCGCAAACCAACATGCTTGAAGAATTACTAGGCTCGCTAACGCCGCAAAAAATGCGAGTTGTATTTCTTTCCGCCATTGGCCTAATTGGGCTTATATTAGCACTTTATTTTTTACCCAAAACGCATCGCAACACACTGTCGCCCTCACACAGAGTTTTACTAAACGCAATAAAATGCGTTGAAGCTAAAACAGGAAAAGAAAGAGGGAATAAAACCTTGTCCGCCTTTATGAGTGAAGTTAACCCCTTGATAAACGACGATGCTGCCAAGGCACTAACACTTCTGTGTGAACAATTTGAGCACGAAAAATACGCACACCGAACACAAGAGGCAAAAGTTTATCCAACCATGAAGCGTCAGCTAAAAATGTTAAAACAGGCATTAAAGTAGGAAATAGTTAAACCGGTTGCACCTTAAACACTCACACTCCCCCCTTTTTAGTGCAGACTAATTAATAGTGCCTAGGCGCAAGCGCCTATCAATACAGCCACGAATTTACACAAGCCATTGTTTTAAATAGCAATAAATAACACATTTAGGTACATTTTGGTTATTGGCACTTTTTTAGCTTTGTACAAATGGATAACAAAAGTACGAAGGCGCTTATACAAGTATTAGTTGCCAACGGGCTTTAGAGTACAAAGGCGTACACATAACCGACGGTTTATTTGTTAGCTACCACAATGCATGAGTTTCGGACAAAGGCGTCCCCAGTTCTTTCTTACGAGAGCGCTGCGGACGCCTTTTTTTGATCTTCTGGAACGCATTGAAACAGTAAACGCCAACACACAGATGACAACTTATTAATAACGACAACGTGAGGTGAAACCATGGCTTATCTTCTCCCCGCTGAGTTTGCAACCAAGATGGTAGATGCAGGCGAAGCCAAAATTTATATGTCTACACGAGATACTCTAATTCGCGCTTATATGGCAGGTGCAATATTGGCCCTTGCCGCTGTTTTTGCCGTTACCATTGCCGTTCAAACCGGCGTGTTTCTTCTTGGCGCAGTGTTATTCCCAGTGGGCTTTTGTATGCTCTACCTTATGGGGTTTGACCTATTAACCGGCGTGTTTGTACTTACCCCACTCGCTTGGCTTGCACAGCGACCTGGCGTCACGCCAAAACAAATTCTACGAAATTGGGGATTAGTATTTTTAGGTAACTTTGGCGGCGCATTAACCGTGGCCTTTATGATGTCGTTTATTTTTACCATGGGATATAACGTGGATGGCGGTGCCATCGCGACTAAGGTAGCCAGCATTGGCGAAGCTCGTACATTGGGCTACGCAGAACACGGCGTTGCAGGCTGGTTCACCATTTTTATTCGCGGCATGTTGTGTAACTGGATGGTGTCGCTAGGCGTAGTGGGTGCAATGATTTCAACTCACGTTAGCGGAAAAGTACTAGCCATGTGGATGCCAATCATGCTGTTCTTCTTTATGGGTTTTGAGCACTCAGTAGTAAACATGTTCCTTTTCCCATTTGGCCTTATTATGGGCGGCGACTTCTCGGTTATGGACTACTTCATTTGGAACGAGATCCCAACTGCACTTGGAAATCTTGTTGGTGGCCTCGCCTTTACTGGACTAACCCTGTACACCACCCACGTTAAGACGCTACCCAAACGTACTATCCCTGTTGATAAAGCCGCTGCATCGCAAACACTGCCTATTTAATTAAGGCGCTTATCTTAAAGCCATCATGCCTTGTCCCTACAAGACACGTCATGATGGCGTTATCCGTTTCCTTGGAAATAACTAATTGGGCTCATAATTAAATATGCAGGTAAGAAGCAATTAAACATGAATGAGCGAGCCGCGTTAAACGCCCCAATTAACCCACCAGCTAACACGCTCAGTGTAAGTGCATTTTCTACAGCCGGCGTTAAAGCGATAAACCAAGATGCATACGCTTTCCAAGTCTCTGATAACCCAAATCAAAGCAGCGTTTTTGTTATCGCTGACGGTGTAAGTAGCAGTACGGTTAGCCAGGTTGCTAGCGACTTTGCTACCAGTCAGTTTATTAAACTGTTTAAAATAGCGCCGGAACAATGGTCGGTTAAGACGCGCGCTGAAACCATTATTAAAGAGATAAACGCGCTGCTTTACACACGTACGCAAAGAAGTCCCTTTTGCTATACACCAGAAAAAGGTTATGTGTGCACGTTAACAGTGGCAGTGGTAACAGGCAATCACATGGATGTATTTCATGTGGGGGATTGTCAAATTCAAGTTCTTTCTAAGAACGCACAATCGCCTATCTTACTCACAAAACCTCATCGTCAAGTATCGGAAAGTGAGCCTTCGCAGAGTTATCTTACTAAAGCATTAGGCGTTCAAGCACATATAGATATCGACCACACAACACTCACCCTCAACTCATCGAGCACGTTTTCGATTAGTAGCGACGGCGTTTATGAGTTTGTTTCGCTACCCACCATTCTTATGAAAATCAGTGAGGCCGATACGCTTTCTGAAAACCAAGCTGCGTTGGTAGTACATGAGGCATTTACTAGAGGAAGCGATGACAACCTCACCTTACTTCTCGTAAAGGTTCTTGTAGCTAGCCATGATGGCCTAGACGATCACAGACACCCACTGTATACAGGCGTTTCAACTTCACCTCATTCATCTGTACTTAACAGGCCGTTGGTCAACCAACTGATAACCAATTCTGAGGTTTCTGATGCTGCGATTCATTACTCAAATCAGCAGTCTGATGAACATGTATGCCGAGAGCCTGCTGCCGCAAACTTTAAGACGGGTGATGATGTTGATGGACTGAAGCTAGAACGACAGCTTTATACGTCGGCCCGAAGCCATGTTTTTATTGCCACCAATTCGTCTTGTGAAGCTACGCACACAAACAGCCCTGTGGTTGTAAAAACACCGGCTACCGACTTTACCCTATCACCAGAAATGGTAAATGGGTTCCTAATAGAGAGCTGGTTTTCGAGACGGATTAATTCGGCACACGTTATTAAAAGCCCAACGTTTACTGATTTGGGTTTACCATACCCTCCCTCTGCTTTTTACAGCGTAAGTGAATATGTACAAGGTCAAACGCTAGCTCAATGGGCTGTTGATAATCCTACGCCGCCATTAGAGCAAGTTAGGAATATAATCGAGCAGGTTGGTAAAGGTTTACAGGCAATGCACCGTCAGGGCATTGTTCATAGGGATATACGCCCCGACAATATTATTATTAGCGAACAAGGGCACTGTACTATTATAGATTTGGGTTCAGCAGCCTTAGCCGATGCCCCAAGCCTCTATAGTGACACACCTATTCCTGGCGCTGCACTTTTTTCCGCACCTGAATACTTTTTAGGAAATGTTGGCACAGAGCGCTCTGATCTGTTTTCCTTAGCCGTACTCACCTACTATCTCTTGTGCGGGCGTTACCCCTATGGCACAAAGCTCGTTCATTGTCGCACGTTGGCTGAGCAGAAAAAGTTAACATACCAAACCGCATTGGCTCCTAATCGACCAATACCTAATTGGGTTGATAGCGCCCTTAAGCGTGCTTTGCATGTGAACCCTGATAAGCGATTTTCTTCACTATCTGAGTTTCTTTTTTCGCTTCGCTACCCAAATCCATCACAACATACGGCGTACGAGCCGTTAGTAAAACGACACCCTCTTTTTGTGTACAAGGTGCTAATACTGGCACTTATTTTCAGCAATCTAGTTACGCTCATTTTGTTTAACTAACCCTTTAAGGAAATGCAAATGATTACATCGAGAACCCAAGTTACCGACATGATCCAGTCAGCCAAAATTTTAAAAGGCATAAAGTGGAGTCAGATTGCCGAAGTTGTTGGTCAGTCAAAAGAATGGAGTACAGCAGCTTGCTTAGGACAAATGGCCATGACAAAGCAGCAAGCTGAAGCCGTGGGTGAGTTGCTTGAGCTTACCGATGAAGCGATTGCCTGGCTTCAAATCGTGCCCTACAAAGGCTCGTTACCCACAGAAGTCCCTACCGACCCGCTTATTTACCGCTGGTATGAATTGGTGAGTGTGTATGGCACTACATTAAAGGAATTAATTCATGAAGAGTTTGGCGACGGCATCATGAGTGCCATTGATTTTTCTATGGATTTACAGCGCGAAAACGATCCTAAAGGTGACCGTGTCAGCGTAGTTATGTCAGGGAAGTTTCTGCCATATAAGATGTACTAAACGTATTTCAGGATGGGACACCCGACATAAAAAAAGCCGGTCATGCGACCGGCTTTTTAGTATTTCTTGAAGCGTAAGCTAACCCAAGGTCAGCTTACGTTCGCAAAGGCTAATTACTTAGCAGCTTTACGTGCTTTTGCTTCTTCAATTACTTTGTCAGCTACGTTCTGAGGACATGCTGAGTAGTGGCTGAATTCCATAGAGAACTGACCACGACCAGATGTAATAGTACGTAGGTGACCGATGTAACCAAACATCTCAGATAGAGGTACGTCAGCCTTGATACGAACGCCAGTAGCGCCAGCTTCTTGGTCTTTGATCATACCACGACGACGGTTAAGGTCACCGATTACGTCACCAACGTTGTCTTCTGGGCTGAATACGTCAACTTTCATCACAGGCTCAAGAATTTGAGGACCTGCTTTTGGCATTGACTGACGGAATGCACCTTTAGCTGCAATTTCGAACGCGATTGCTGATGAGTCAACTGCGTGGAAACCACCGTCGAATAGCTCAACTTCAACGTCTAGTACTGGGTAGCCCGCTAGAGGACCTACTTCCATCATACCTGCGAAACCTTTTTCGATTGCAGGGAAGAATTCTTTAGGAACGTTACCGCCCACAACAGTAGATGTGAACTTGAAGCCAGAGTTAGTTTCGCCCGGACGGATGCGGTAATCAATCTTACCGAACTGACCAGAACCACCAGACTGCTTCTTGTGCGTGTAGCTGTCTTCAACTGCTTGTGTGATAGTTTCACGGTAAGCAACTTGAGGTTGACCAACTTCTAGCTCAACGCCGTAAGTACGCTTCAAGATGTCTACTTTGATATCTAGGTGAAGCTCACCCATACCTTTAAGGATGGTTTCGCCAGAATCTTCGTCAGTTTCAACTTGGAAAGATGGGTCTTCTGCTACTAGTTTACCGATAGCGATAGACATCTTTTCGTTAGCGCCTTTGTCTTTTGGCTTAACAGCAATCGAGATTACTGGCTCAGGGAAGATCATTGGCTCTAGTGTACAAGGGTGCTTAGGATCACATAGCGTGTGACCAGTTTGAACGTTCTTCATACCAACAACAGCTAGGATGTCACCTGCTTGTGCTGAAGTAAGTTCAGTACGTTCATCAGCGTGCATCTCAACCATACGGCCGATACGCTCAGTTTTACCCGTTGCGCTGTTAAGAATAGTGTCGCCTTTGTTTAGCTTACCAGAGTAGATACGGATAAACGTAAGGGCACCGAAACGGTCGTCCATGATTTTGAACGCAAGTGCACGGAACGGCTCGTCAACAGATACTGTTGCAACTTCTCCAGTAGGCTCACCCGTTTCTTCGTCAGTTAGATCTTGTGGATCAACTTCTGTTGGAGAAGGTAGGAAGTCTACAACCGCGTCAAGAACTAGCTGAATACCTTTGTTCTTAAATGCAGAACCACAGTATGTTGGGAAGAACGCTAGGTCACGAGTACCTTTACGGATACAACGCTTGATGTCTTCTAGAGACGGCTCTTCACCATCCATGTAAGCCATCATTAGGTCGTCATCTTGCTCAACAGCAGTTTCGATTAGTTGCTCACGGTATTCGTTAGCCTTATCAACCATATCTGCTGGGATATCTACAACTTCGTAGTTTTCAGGAAGACCTGAATCGTCCCAGATGTACGCTTTCATGTCTAGAAGGTTAACAACACCTTTAAACTCGTCTTCGATACCGATTGGAAGCGTCATTACTAGTGGGTTAGCAGCAAGTACTTTCTTAACTTGGCCAACTACACGGTAAAAGTCTGCACCCATACGGTCTAGTTTGTTTACGAAGATTACACGCGCAACTTCTGATTCGTTAGCATAACGCCAGTTAGTTTCTGACTGAGGCTCAACACCGCCAGAACCACAGAATACACCGATACCGCCGTCTAGTACTTTAAGTGAACGATATACTTCAACTGTAAAGTCAACGTGTCCCGGAGTATCGATGATGTTCATGCGATGATCTTTCCAGAAACAGGTTGTTGCCGCTGACTGGATGGTAATACCACGCTCAGCTTCCTGCTCCATGAAGTCAGTTGTTGATTCACCATCGTGAACCTCACCAGTTTTATGGATTTTACCAGTAAGCTTCAAGATACGTTCTGTTGTGGTAGTTTTACCCGCGTCTACGTGGGCGAAAATACCAATGTTTCTGTAATGAGATAAGTCTGACATTAGTTCACTTTCATTGGTTCAGAGTAAAAAAACGGCCGGATTATAAAGGATTTCTATACCAGATTTACACCTTTTTTAGCATAAACCTTAAATTCGTTTGCCAAAATCCGCGCCACCATCAATTCTTTTCTTTAAGTATCAATAACTTATTAATTAATGACACTTTTTTGAAAAATAACAAAATCACACCTCATCTTTTGAAGTGCGAACAATTGTTACTGTAACTTCATCTCTGTCGTGGTAGAGATGCCTCACCTTCACCGCAAATGCATCTTCCAAGGCATTTAATCGGCCTCTTAGCAACGTCATGGCTTCAACTACAGTTTCATAACGTTGTTTCATAGGTAACTTTAAATTGAATATTGCGTGCGTTGCCCAGTGCTTAACTAACCAATCACCCATCAATTTAGCTACCCTATCGGGTTGCTCTATCATATCACATACCAGCAAATCTACACGACCAAATTGTGGTCGATAGGTAAACCCGTCTGCCGCGTGATGTTCAACCAAGCCCGTGCTCATTAAACTATCGGCTACAAGTCCATTGTCGATAGCTTCAACATACATTCCGCGCTTCACCAGCTGATATGTCCAACCACCCGGGCATGCACCTAGGTCCACGGCACGTCCACCGCTTCGAAGTACCTTAGCCTGCTGTTTGTCGCTCAGCATATTCACTAAAGCATCTTCAAGTTTAAGCGTCGAGCGGCTCGGCGCATCACTTGGGAACTTTAACCGGCAAATACCCAAGTGATCGCCACTAGCATGACTGGGTAATGTATAGCCAATGTGGCAAATCTCAAATGACTCAAAGAAAATATGTAGCTTTGGCTTACCTAAATTTTCCTTTGCGGTGAGCCATCCCGCTTTTCTTAGGGCTTGGCGAAGAGGAACAGTAAACTTTCGGCAGAACTTTGCGAGGGTTTTACCTTCTTCTGTATCTGGGTATTCGACGTCTATGGCGCCAAAAATTTGAAATGGTTTTTCTACCTCTTTTAGGGCTTCAAGCACTTGCCCTACTCTGTCTTCTTTTTCTATATCGGTAAGAGTGGCAAAAACTGCCACCAGCTGACGAGGAAAAATACTGTCGTAAACAGCAAACTGGGTAATGGTTTGCTCTAGCTGCGAGCCATCATATAAATGATAAAGCACAAAGCCACTGTTCTTCTTCGACACTGGGTAGCCATAACACTGGGCTTCACCGTAACGCGATGTAAGTTCGTTAGCCGTATCGTTTTCATAACCAGGTCGGCAATAACCCAAAATACTGGTGTTAGACATTACCTGCCCCCGGCGTGTGGTGAGTTTTGTTCTGCTCTTCTTTTTGTTGCTTGTTTAAATAATGACCTTTTATCAGTCCAATCACTAACAACACCCATCCAATAATAAAGAACATGCCACCCAAAGGCGTTATCGGGCCAAACCATTTAATACCGCTTATTCCTAGCGCATATAAACTTCCACTAAACAACACAGTTCCGGTAACAAAACAAAACGCTACACGATTAGCCCACATCGATGAGACAACGCCTGACAGCGCAGGCAAAAGCAGCAAGGCTAATGCGTGATACATTTGATAACGCACGCCAATTTCAAACGTGTTGAGCTGCTGTGCAGTTAATACGCTTTTTAAACCATGTGCGCCAAACGCACCTAGTACCACAGAAAGGCCCGCTAGCAATGCGCCAATAATAAGATAAGGTTTAGCAACGGTGGCAAACCTAAGTTTTTCAGTTTTCATTAAATTAGTCTTTCGCTCTGATTTCTAATTAACCATTAATTACTTAAATGGGCTTCAATAAAAGAAGCGGTAAGCGTGGCAGCGGTAACAATGTGTTCTTCCTGCGTTTTGCCACTTGCTTTGCGAGGCTTAAAACTGTGATCGCCGTCGTCCAAATAGGCGCACTCAATGTCTGTAGATAATACGCGACGCTTTTTGTAATCTTCTACTTCGCTCTTTGTACCAAAGGTATCTCGTTCACCCTGAATAATAAGCAAAGGCTTAGACGCCGTTTGCAGATGTTCGGTTCGTGTTTTTTCTGGCTTACCAGGAGGGTGAAACGGATAGCCCAGCGCTATCGCGCCTTTTACATTGCTCACCGCTTCGTACACCATGGTCGCCATACGCCCGCCCATCGACTTTCCACCGATGAACACAGGCAAGTTATGCAAGGCTTTGTTATCTTTGCTGCAGGTTTCAATCACCGCAGTAAAATGTGACATAAGTTTATCGGCTTTATCGGGAGGCCTACGCTTACCGGTAGCTTTTATGGTTTGCATATAGGGAAAGTTAAAAAGAACGGTTGATATACCTCTAGCAACCAGTTCCTTCGCAATGTCTTGCATGAACTCATGTTCCTTACCGGCGCCGGCTCCGTGGCCTAGTATCAAACACGCTAAGGGCTTATCGGCTTCATGCAATTCAATGTCAAAACTAGGCTGTTCAGCAATGGTGTTCAACTTAGTCATATTACAACAAGTCCTCTTGTTCAGCTTCGACCAGCGCTAAGATCCAGTCTCTAAATGCCGAAATCTTACCGAGTTCAGCCTGTGATTCCTCACACACGAGATAAAACGCATCGCGACTCTCCACGCGTTCTTCAAACGGCATAACTAGCCTTCCCGCTTCAATTTCCGGCCTTGCAAGTACCGTGTTACCCAACGCAATGCCTTGACCGAGTGCAGCGGCTTGCAAAACTAGCATGGAGTGACTGAAAACCGGTCCTTGGTTAACGTTTACGCCAACCACACCTACATGCTTCAACCAATTTTTCCATGCAGTACGGCTTAAGTCGTGAAGCAACACGTGGTGCCTTAAGTCAGACAGGCTGGATAAAGGTTTGGGGCCTTGAAAAAGCATTGGAGAGCAAAGCGGAGTTAGAAACTCTCGATGTAGCTGGTCGGCTTGAAGACCAGCCCAACGACCTTTACCGTAATATATCGCAACGTCTACATCGTCTTCTAAGAAGCCTTCATCGAAATCAACTGCCTTGATGCGTACGTCGATGTCTGGATGCGCCAAGCTAAACTTATGAATACGGGGTACCAGCCATTGGCTCGCAAAGCTGGGCGGCATCGCTACCGTGATAGCACCTTTACTGCCCTTCGCAAGTAGCCTTTCTGTCGCATCTTGTAAGTTTTTGAAGATATCTTTTAGCTCAAGAAAATAAGCTTGACCTTCTTCGGTTAGAAGCAGGGTTCTATTTCTTCGAAGAAATAGCTTCATCGATAAGAAATCTTCAAGCGCTTTTATCTGGTGGCTAACGGCAGCTTGCGTAACAAACAGCTCATCGGCAGCCTTAGTAAAGCTCAAATGGCGAGCAGCCGCTTCAAACGATTTCAAGGCGTTGAGAGGGGGTAAACGTCGATGCATATATCGTTTTTAATCCAGTGTGACCGAAGCATGACAAATTCATTAGTTTTTCTAATGACAACCCATACTTTTACTCGTTTTATTTTTCACCACCCACTGACTATAATTTACCCGAAATTAAAAAAGAACATTTAATTTCAGCATTTTATGATGAACATTTGTTAAACATTTTAACATTCATCAACAATTATTTAATTATTTTTATTAGGTGTGAAAATGAAAAAATTACTTTTAGCTAGTGTTTCTGTAATGGCTTTTGTAAGCGCTGCTGCAAATGCTAACGCACAACCAGAAAAGATCAATCTACAATCGTTAATCAACACAGCAATGACCAGCGTAAAAATGGCCGAAGTACTGCCAGAAAACGATGCGCACATTGTTGTGAAAAAGCAGTCTAAAGCGATTTTAGCTGAAGAGACGCAAGTTCAGCTTCACAAGAACTTATTAGCAATGACAAAAGGTGAAGAGCGCGTAAACGTTTCTGAAGCGGAATAAGCAACTCACACACCTGATACGCATGCCGGTGCTTGCACCGGCATACGCCATCAAATACTAGCTTAGGTATTACTTGTATCTAACGCGTCAAAACCTTTCACCAATTCATCTAGTGCTTTCATCTGCTGCAAGTAAGGCTCTAATTTTGCCAACGGCAGTGCGCAAGGCCCATCACATAGTGCTTCATCTGGGTTAGGATGCGCTTCTATAAATAGCCCTGCCAAACCTAATGCCATACCACTTCTGGCCAACTGTGCAGCTTGCGCTCTACGACCATCTGCAGACGTCGCTCGGCCACCCGGCATTTGAAGTGCGTGAGTCGCATCAAATATTACTGGGGCATATTCTTTCATTGCGTCCATGCCAAGCATGTCCACAACTAAATTGTTATATCCAAAGCAGCTACCACGCTCACAAAGAATAACCTTATCGTTCCCCGCTTCGCCTAGTTTTCCTATGATGTGACGCATTTCATGCGGTGCTAAGAATTGAGGCTTTTTCACATTGATAACGCTACCGGTTTTTGCCATTGCAACCACAAGGTCGGTTTGGCGCGCCAAGAAAGCAGGCAGTTGAATAACATCCACCACTTCAGCTACGGGAGCTGCTTGGTGCGGTTCGTGCACATCAGTGATAAGCGGAACGTTAAAGGTCGACTTAATTTCTTCAAAAATACGCAACCCTTCTTCCATGCCAGGCCCACGGTAAGAAGTCACAGATGAACGGTTCGCTTTATCAAACGAGGCTTTAAAAACGTACGGAATATTGAGCTTTTGCGTTACTTCAACATAGTGTTCTGCAATACGCATAGCGAGATCGCGAGACTCAAGTACGTTCATTCCACCGAACAGAGCAAACGGCAAGTGGTTGGCAACGTCAACGTTACCTACATTAATAATCTGTTGAGATTCAGACATTATCTATTTCCAATTAAATCTTAAAAAAGAGGTTGTTTGGTTACAGCAACCATAGCCGTTGCCATAAGCACAACAAGCGCTGCTACGAAAAAGCTCCATTTGCCTAACGCTGTTTTGGCTTTTTTCAATGCAAACAATCCAAACACTATGTACAGCACCACGCCCACAACTTTAAATGTGAGCCATGCATTAACTAAAGGATATTGAGACAAAATAATGCATAGCCAAATTGCGCTGGCTAATAGCACGGTATCAATGATATGAGGGAGAATTTTAACCCATTTTTTGCTAAGTGCTGTAGCGTCGAATTGACTCCATATAAAGCGAAAGACAAAAAATAATATGCTCAAGCCAACGGCGGTCATGTGAAGGTGTTTAGCCATCATGTACATAATGTGTTCCTGTTCTTATTAGATAGTAAGGCTGCTTCTGGTTACTTTAACACAGGTGTTAATTGAGCCGATTTAGTTTTACAGCAATGCAAAATTCAACAGACTCAGAATACGAGTAGCAGACTCAAAAAAACAGGTGCATGTAGCACCTGCCTTCGTTTTAATTATGGCGCCTGTTTAGAGGCTGTTATTGTAACGTATTACAGTACGTAAATAACGGAGAAATAAATCATTATGCGTCAGGGAATTGAGCTTGAATTGCCATAAAGGCCGGAAGGTCATTTAGCATACACTGAACTAAATCAGGGTCGAAGTGCTTGCCACTTTCCTCTTTCAATACGGCTTCAACCTTATCAATTGTCCACGCTGGCTTATACGGCCTTGCGTTTAACAGTGCATCAAACACATCAACTAACGTGGCAATACGGCTTTTTATATCAATTTCTTCGCCTTTAAGCCCGTCTGGATATCCCTTTCCATCCCAGCGTTCGTGATGTTGCTTTGCTAACATTGCTGCAAGTTGGATAGTGGGCCGGCTTGAATCTCGCAAGATCTGGTAACCAAATTCAGCATGCTGACGTATTTTAAATACTTCCTCTTCGGTTAACGGCGTCGTTTTGTGCAAAATAGATTTAGGCACTATAGACGTCCCAATATCATGGAGTGGCACGGCAAGGCGTAATGCGTGGATGTCTTGCTCGTTCAGCCCAACCTTTTCTGCCAACAGTTGCGCCATTTCAACCATTCTTGTGAGATTATTTGATGCATTTGACTCATGCTCTAACGCTCGACCTAAACGCTCAATTATTTCTTTCTGCGTCGCTTCAACATCTACGGTTTTAAGTACGTTGTCAAAAGCAAGCTGAACACTGTCTGAAAAGCGTTTTACCAGATGACGATCACTTTCCCCTATTCGTCTCGGTAATCCTGACAAGTACAAGAGTGCGCCATTGTGGCTTTTACTGTTGCAATAAGCCACAACGTGATCTTCTGCATAAACAATTTGCTTATCGCGCATAGCTCTTGCGCACAGGGCATATTCTTGTGCGCTAATCGCGTCTTTTAAAGGCACCCCTTCCTTACTGGCGTACTCACCGTTGCCAGCAAAAACATATAGTTCGTCGTCACCCAGTTTGTTGTTGCTGGTATTAATAGTACGCGATGTGGTTGCCACCGCTGTAGTAATGTAAGCAGCATCCTTTGAACAGCCCAGAATAGACGCCAGCTGTTGAATGATGCCCTGCATGAACTTTTCGAGGGAACGAGAGGAAAATAAATCCACAGACGCATCTATAATTTTTTCAAGGCCGCGTCTATTTTCTTCGATAACGATAATATCTCGATATGAGCGGAGCGCTGCAATGATAACAGTAAAAAGTTTTTGCGCGGTCAGTTCGGTTTTCGACTTGTAGTCGTTGATGTCGTAATTAATGATGACATCTTTTTCAGGGGCTTGGCCAGGTTGTCCAGTACGCAAAATAATACGCGTGAAATGATTGTCTAATTCGTTACGAACATACTCCGCCACTTTAAGACCGGCGTCATCAGTCTCCATAACAACATCAAGTAACACAACGGCGATATCATCATGGGTTTTGAAAATGGCCTTCGCTTCCTCTCCGCTATAGGCACTAACAAACTCAAGGGTTTTGCCATTTAAACTAAAGTCATTTAGCGCCAGCTTGGTAACGGCGTGTACTTCGGGTTCATCATCAACAATGAGTACTTTCCAGCTACCCAGATCATCTACTTCATTTTCATCGTCATCTTCTGCGAAAAGAAAGTCATCATTCATCTGGTACGTCCTGTAGTGTAAGAGATTGTTTAACTTAGTGCTTTTTGAGGTCTTACAACCGCTTAATAGATACTAATGTAAAACAAAATATTAGCAAGTTTGCAATTAAATTTTGATAACTACAGGAAAGATAATTTCTTTGGAAGTTGAAAACTACTGCCACTGTCCTAGCGTTACACGGTCATTGTCGCCGTAGTCTTTAACAGTTTTGACGTCTACAAATCCCGCATCTACGAGCAAAGCGTTGACCGCAACCCCTTGGTCAAAGCCGTGTTCGAATGCAAGTAAGGCACCTTTATTGAGATATTGCGGCGCGCTATTGATGATGTGTTTTATGTCGTCTAGGCCGTCAGTGCCCGAGGTTAATGCTGTTTTAGGTTCAAAACGCACGTCGCCCTCATTAAGGTATGGACTGGATTCTTCTATGTAAGGTGGGTTTGAAACAATAATGTCGAAGGTTTGACCTGCCAGCGCACTAAACCAGTCACTTTGCACAAAATGCGCATTGGCTATGCTATTAGCTTGAGCATTGCGGGTAGCAAGCTTCACCGCCCCCTCTTGGTAGTCTACGCCAGTAACGGATGCTTCTGGCAGTTCGCTCGCTAATGCCAGCGCAATGGCGCCCGTACCTGTTCCCAAATCACAGATAGATAAGGATGCAGAGGATTGTTGATTTGCCCAATTGAACACCTGCTCAACCAATACTTCTGTATCCGGTCGTGGAATTAATGTATCTGGCGAGGTAAACAGTGACAGGGTCCAGAAATCACGCTTGCCGATAATATACGCCACGGGCTCACCCCGTTTACGCTTGGCCACATCCGCTTCAAACTGCGCTTTTTGGGCGGCATCCAAGGTTTTATCAGGCCATGTGAATAGGTAAGTTTGTGACTTACCTAGAATGTTCGCCAACATGACTTTGGCATCAATAGAGGGTGACTCCCCACCCTCTAGTTGTTCAGCAGCCCATGTTAAGGCGTTGTCTATGCGCATTGTTTTTCTATAAACAGTTTGTGTAACAAGAAAGCGTTATTCGTCAGACAGAGAGGCCAGTAGATCGGCCTGATGCTCTTGCAAAATTGGGTCGATAAGCTGCTTAAGGTCACCTTCCACCACTTCGTCTAAACGATAAATAGTCAGGTTGATACGGTGGTCGGTTACACGTCCCTGCGGGAAGTTATAAGTACGAATTCGCTCAGAGCGGTCACCGCTACCGACTAGGCTCTTACGAGTAGAAGCCTCTTCTGCTGCACGCTTTTCTTCTTCAATCTGATTTAAGCGCGCTTGAAGTACCGACATCGCTTTCGCACGGTTTTTGTGCTGTGAACGCTCGTCCTGACATTCCACTACCAAGCCTGTTGGCAAGTGAGTAATACGAATAGCCGAGTCGGTTTTGTTAACGTGCTGACCACCCGCACCTGATGCACGGAAGGTATCGATGCGAAGCTCTGCAGGGTTAATTTCAATTGCCTGCGACTCTGGAATTTCTGGTAATACCGCCACAGTACATGCCGAGGTATGGATACGGCCTTGTGATTCGGTTTCTGGTACACGCTGTACGCGGTGACCGCCCGACTCGAATTTCAATACGCCGTACACGCCATCGCCGCTAACATTCGCAATGACTTCTTTATAACCGCCATGCTCGCCTTCATTGGCGTTAACCAACTCTACACGCCAGCCACGACTTTCGGCATAACGGCTGTACATGCGGAACAAGTCACCTGCGAATATTGCCGCTTCGTCACCACCCGCACCAGCGCGAATTTCCAAGAAACAGTTGTTATCATCGTTAGGATCTTTTGGCAGGAGTAGCACCTGAAGTTCAGTTTCAAGGCGTTCAATTTCCGCCTTGGCATCTTTCATCTCTTCCTGTGCCATCTCGCGCATTTCAGCGTCATCTTCGTTCAACATTTCCTGCGCTGAAGCCAAGTTTTCTTGTGCTTGCTGATAAGCATTAAAGCCTGCCACTACATCTTCTAGCTGACTAAACTCTTTTGACAAGTTGCGAAACTTATCTTGATCGCCGATAACTCCAGGGTCGCCTAACAACGCCTGAACTTCTTCGAAACGCTCGACTAAGTGTTCGAGTTTCCTAACTACCGACTCTTTCATATGCTTCTTATTACCTTATTTATTATCGTCTGACGAAAAGTCAGATAAATCTAATGCCTGTCCCATCCATCGGCTCAATGCCGGGTCATCGTGCATGGCAGCCTCGCGTAACGCTAAGGTTGTTGGGTGCAATAGCGTATTGGTTAATTTATACGCCATTTCTTCTAATACCGTTTCGGCATTTTTACCTTCCGCTAATTGCGCTTTGGCTTTTTCCACAATATCGTCACGCTGTGCCATGCCTTTCTGGCGATACTGTCTTACTAAATCTATCGATTGCTGCGACTGCTTCCACGTCATGTAGTCGCCAGCTTGTTTGTCGATGAGCTTTTCCGCTTCTTTTGCTGCTTGCTCGCGGTTTTCTAAATTCTTCTGAACAATATGCTGCAAATCATCAACGGTATAAAGATAGGCATCGCCTAGCTCGTTAACCTCTGATTCGATATCTCGTGGTACTGCAAGGTCAACCAAAAACATCGGCATGTTTTTGCGCTGCTTAAGGGCTTTCTCCACCATACCCTTGCCAATTAAGGGCAGTTGGCTAGCGGTAGAGCTTATCACGATATCAAAGTCT
This sequence comes from Alteromonas sp. G4i13, assembly GCF_054960505.1. Classification (NCBI taxonomy): domain Bacteria; kingdom Pseudomonadati; phylum Pseudomonadota; class Gammaproteobacteria; order Alteromonadales; family Alteromonadaceae; genus Alteromonas; species Alteromonas sp. G4i13. The sequence goes on from NZ_JBHNYX010000016.1 coordinate 89,920, forward strand.
TTTAAGTGCTCTGGCACCTGCGATAAGGTAAACACACTTGCATCTAGTGTTTCAGCTAAGGCTTCTGCTCGCGCTACGGTTCTATTCGCCACCGCCAAACAGCTCACGCCCTGCTCTTTCAAATGCTGAGCCACAAGTTCAATGGTTTCGCCAGCTCCCACTAATAACACTGAACGTTTTGGTAGTTCAGCGAATATATGCTTGGCCAACTGAACGGCTGCATAAGCCACGCTTACCGCGTTTGCACCTATATCTGTTTCACTGCGAACTCGCTTCGCCACCGAAAACGTATGTTGAAACAGCTTATCAAATTCGCTGCTCACCATACCTGAGTGTTTTGCATCACCAAACGCCTGCTTCACCTGACCTAAGATTTGAGGTTCTCCCAAAATCAGTGAATCAAGTCCGCTGGCTACACGCATAATGTGCTTTACCGCTTCATCCTGCGCGAGCACATAGCTGTTATTGGCAATCTCTTCTACATCCAAGTGATGGAAATCACTTAACCATTGTAAAAGCTTTTGGCCTGTGTCGTCTTGAGTATTAACGTATAGCTCAGTGCGGTTACAGGTCGATACAATGACAGACTCATCTACGCCTTCCAGCTTTTTTAAACTCGCAAGCGCTTCCACCAGAGAATCTGGTGTAAAGGCCACTTTTTCGCGAAGTGCTACTGATGCTGTTTTGTGGTTAATACCGAGGGCGAGTAAAGTCATTAAAATCTGTGCTGGCAACGTCGGAGCGGCATTGTACGAAAAACCCAAAATGATTGAAAGTGTTGGTGAAACTGTGTTCCCATAATGTCACAATTAAATGTGTTTTATTTTTATACAGGTAACGCGCCTTAATGATTCGCTTTATTTCCCTACTGTTGTTTCTCTGCTTCGTACTGAGCGCATGCACAACCGCTCCCAAAGGCCCAGAAAACGCGGTAAACCTCACGGCCCAACTTGAAAAAGTTGCTGAAGTACATCAGTGGCAAATGCGCGGAAAAATTGCATTTCGCCAAGGAAAGGAAGCGGCCAGCCTTAATTTAGTCTGGAAAAACGATTCCGGTGATTTTGATTTTCGATTAACCAATTTTCTAGGGGTAAGTCTGGTTAACCTTAACGTTACCCAGCAGCAGTCGGTATTAGAGGCTGACGGTGAAACGTATGTAGATGCTCTACCAGAACCACTTATTTATCAGATTACGGGAATGGTCATTCCGGTGGAATCACTATTGTCTTGGGTAAAAGGCTTACCGCTAGACGGTGATAAATTCACCCTAACTGAAAAAGGGTTGGTTAATACCCTTGAAAGCTATTGCCGAGGTTGCCGCAATTGGCAAGTTGCTTATGGTAATTACGGTAGTGTTGAACTAGATGATGGCACATCTGTATGGTTGCCTCACAGCATAACGCTTACCCAGAATGAAACGCCGGACATGCCTAATACTCAGCTTAAAATTAAAATTTATCAGTGGACTCTGTAGTGAACTCATCTGTTTCAGAACATAAAGATTGGTGGCCTTCCCCCGCTAAACTGAATCTTTTTTTACATATTCTTGGCCGCTACGACAACGGCTATCACCAGCTTCAAAGTCTGTTTCAAATGCTAGATTACGGCGATGCACTCGCCTTTGACATAAGTACAGACGACACAACGATTCGCATGGAAACACCTCTTGATGGTGTGCCAGACGATGACAATTTAATTGTAAAAGCAGCGCGACTGCTGGCAACAAAAACAAAATGTGATAAAGGTGCCGTTATTTCGTTAGACAAGCGCCTTCCTATGGGGGGCGGCATTGGCGGGGGTTCTTCGAATGCAGCCACCACGTTAGTGGCGCTTAATCACCTTTGGAACACAGGGCTAAGTGAAGATGAACTGGCTGAGCTCGGGCTATCTTTAGGCGCTGACGTACCTATTTTTGTGCGAGGTCTAACAGCATTTGCAGGAGGCGTTGGAGAAGACATAACGCCAGCTCCCCAAAAAGAACAGTATTTTCTTGTAGCGAACCCAAATGTTCATGTCAGTACAGCAGAAGTGTTCACCTCGCCGGATTTGCCCAGAAATACACCTGCGATACGTTGGGAAGACTATAAATTTGAAAAAACTTGGAATGATTGTCAGCAATTAGTCGCGAATCGCTATCCTGAAGTTGCAAAATTATTACAGTGGTTGGTACACTACGCACCGTCGCGAATGACGGGCACAGGTGCATGCGTGTTTGCCACTTTTTCTGACTACACTTTAGCCGAACAAGTTAGGGCTCAAATGCCTGAAACTTGGCAGAGTTTTGTCGCAAAAGGTGTGAATCGCTCACCACTATTAGACAAATTAGAACAACAAAGATAGCGTGTACGCCACATCGGACAAGAACTTAAAAATTGGGGTATAGCCAAGTTGGTAAGGCAGCGGGTTTTGATCCCGCCATCCGTAGGTTCGAGTCCTGCTACCCCAGCCAAACCTCTTTTATCAACGCACTGAGGAACCACTTGTGCCAGATATGAAGCTCTTTGCAGGTAATGCCGTACCAGAACTTGCCCAGAAAGTTGCCGATCGCCTCTACACCAAACTTGGAAATGCCAAAGTTGGCCGTTTCAGTGACGGTGAAATCAGCGTAGAAATTCATGAAAACGTCCGTGGCTCGGACGTTTTTATTATCCAGTCTACGTGTGCGCCTACTAACGATAACCTTATGGAACTTATTGTGATGATCGACGCACTACGTCGCGCATCAGCTGGTCGTATTACAGCAGTAATTCCTTACTTTGGTTATGCACGCCAAGACCGTCGTGTTCGTTCAGCTAGGGTGCCAATTACTGCGAAAGTAGTGGCTGACTTCCTGTCTAACGTTGGTGTTGACCGCGTACTTACTATCGACCTACACGCCGAACAGATTCAAGGTTTCTTTGATGTTCCGGTGGATAACGCATTCGGTACTCCTATCCTTCTTGCTGACATGGTAAGACGTGATTTTGCCGACCCTGTAGTCGTTTCTCCTGACATTGGCGGTGTTGTACGTGCACGTGCTACTGCGAAACTACTTAACGACACCGACCTTGCCATTATCGATAAGCGTCGCCCTAAAGCGAACGTGGCTCAGGTAATGAACATCATTGGTGATGTAAAAGACAGAGACTGCATCATTGTCGATGACATGATTGATACAGGCGGTACGCTTGCAAAAGCAGCCGAAGCACTTAAAGCACATGGCGCGCGCCGTGTTTATGCTTACGCGACTCACGCTATCTTTTCAGGCAACGCTGCAAACAATCTTAAAGAGTCTGTTATTGACGAAATTATCGTTACCGACTCTATCCCATTAAGTGCAGAGATGAAGCAAATTGGAAAAGTAAAACAGCTTACTTTATCTGAGATGCTTGCAGAAACTATTCGTCGCATCAGCAACGAAGAGTCTATTTCAGCAATGTTTGAATACTAAAATTTAAATATTGTTACTCCTACCAAAGAGCTGGCCCATGTAAGTGGCGCCGGCTCTTTTTTTACCTTTCTTTTTTCTTTGAAAGCGAACATCACCTTAAAAATAAGAACAGTACATCAAGCCAAACACATTCCGTTTAGGCCTTAAATATACTTTATTGCCGTTTTCCGACTCGTTAATGTGACTTTCTTTTCATCAATTTTAGGTTTAACGTTAAGAATTGTTGTGCGTTAAAACTAATATTAAGGACATAAAATGAAAACAAAAACACTATGCCTTGTTGCAGTAATTGCTGCCCTTTTAAATACAGCAGGCTGCTCTGGAGATGACGACTCAGTGAAACAAGCAGATCTTGAGAAACAAGGAACTGAAATGAAAGACAAATCTTCCACAGTTCAAGCTAACGATAAGGCGTCTATGCCCAAGGAACTGGTAGCCGAACCAGTTACTCAGGCTGAAGCCGTAGAAGATAATGCAAAAGGTGAAGTCACCATGAAGGGCAGTATTATTTATAAAGATCTCGAAGGCGGTTTTTATGCTTTTATTGCTGAAAACGGCGATCGCTATACGCTACATGGTTTAGATGAAACTTATCAAAAGAACGGCCTTGTTGTGGAAGTTAAAGGTACGCCTAAACCTGATATGATGACCTTTACGCAATTCGGTACGGTACTTCAAGTATCAAGCGTTAAAGTACTCGATACCAGTAAAGTCATTGATAACCTGCAAACACAATGATCGAGAATATAGCTTTGCGTGTAGCAAATTACTTATAAAGGTAATTAAGCTAGCGATTTAGCAATTATAGAATTTTTGCGTACGCGTGAATGTTGCACTGCAACACTTAAAAGGACGGTTATTGATGATAAATGCATATGCCGCTAAAGAAGCGGGTGGAAAACTGGAAAAGTTTCAATACGACCCCGGTAAGCTGGGCTCACATGACGTTGAAATAGACGTTGAAAGCTGTGGTATCTGCCACAGCGACCTAAGCATGCTCGATAATGAATGGGGCATGACAGAATATCCCTTTGTGCCTGGTCACGAGGTTGTCGGCACAATTAGCCAAATAGGTGAACATGTAACGTCACTTAAGGTGGGACAGCGTGTCGGTTTAGGCTGGCATTCAGGCTACTGTAATAGTTGTAGAACCTGCGAAGAAGGCGATCATAACCTGTGTGCCGATGCTACGATGACCATAGGTGGTCGTCACGGTGGATTTGCAGATAAAGTGCGCGCCCAAGCACGTGCCGTTATTCCCCTTCCCGATGCTATCGATAGCACAAAGGCAGGCCCTCTTTTTTGCGGCGGTATTACCGTCTTCAACCCATTAGTCCAGTTTGGTATTAGTCCTACCAGTGAAGTGGGTGTAGTTGGTATTGGCGGCCTGGGTCATCTTGCCCTGCAGTTTTTAAATGCATGGGGATGTAAGGTAGTAGCGTTCACTTCAAGCGAATCTAAGAAGAAGGAAGCGCTAGAGCTAGGTGCATCAGATACAATTAATAGCCGTGATGAAGATGAGATTAAAAAAGCGCGCGGTCGGTTTGACTTAATTATTTCAACCGTAAATGTAAAGCTTGACTGGAACTTGTACCTATCGACATTGGCTCCGAAAGGCCGGCTTCACTTTGTAGGCGCCACCCTTGAACCTCTAGATATTGGTGCGTTTAACTTAATTGGTGGTCAGAAAAGTGTGTCAGGTTCGCCAGTGGGAAGCCCCGCGACCATTAAGACCATGCTAGATTTCGCTGCACACCACAATATTGAACCTGTGACCGAAACCTTCAAGTTTGATGACGTAAATGAGGCAATTGCGCGATTAAGAGAAGGTAAAGCCCATTACAGAGTGGTGCTGACGAAGTAAACGCTTGTGTAAAAAGTTGCTATGTTCCCAAGGCCTGTTGACCTTGTGAAGCCATAGGAAAGAGACATTAACGGTCAAGTTAGTCTTAGCAAAGTGCTTTTTTCTATAAATATGATAGAAGCGCGCCAAGGTGCGCTTCTTTTATTGTGAGTAACGCAAATACTTGCATTAGCTTGGTTGGATATTTTATCTGCCTTTGTAATTGTATGTTTTGGTAGGTGGTGTTAGAATTCGCCGCCCTTGAATTTTGGGCTGGTGTTTTATTGCGCATAAAAAGTTATTTTTAAACGTAATTCACATCATTTTACCGTGGGTTTTGGTCGCAAAAATCCACATCATTAGACTTATATTTTTGGAGACAGACAATGTCTGAAGCAAATTTCAAACTAGACGCTTCTGTTCGTACAGACCTAGGGAAAGGTGCGAGCCGCCGCCTACGTCGCGAAGACAAGCTTCCTGGTATCATCTACGGTGGTGAAGAAGCACCAGTTTCTATCACACTAGATCATAACAAAGTAAACAACTCTGCTGACTTTGAAGCGTTTTATTCTCACGTTCTTGAGATTAACCTTGACGGTAAAGTTGTTGAAGTTCTAGTTAAAGATATGCAACGTCACCCGTTCAAGCCAAAGATCACACACATTGACTTCCAACGTGTAATCGCTGGTCAAGACGTTCACACTAACGTACCACTTCACTTCGTAAATGAAGAAAAATCTGCAGCTGTTAAAGCTGGCGGTATTGCTGAGCACCACGTAACTGAAATCGAAGTTACTTGTCTACCTAAGAACCTTCCTGAGTTCATCGAAGTAGATATGGCTGGTGTTGAAATGGGTCAAACGCTACACCTTTCTGACCTAACTCTTCCAGCTGGCGTTTCTTCAGTAGAACTTGCGAAGAACGACGAAGCTCACGACCTAGCGGTTGTAACTGTTAAGCCTGCTCCTAAAGCGGCTGACGCAGAAGAAGACGGCGAAGAAGCAGCTTCTGAGGAATAATCCTCTTGGCTGATATCCGCCTTATCGTGGGTCTGGGTAATCCAGGCCCCGAATATGAAAATACCCGACACAATGCCGGTGAATGGTTTCTCAACCAACTAGCCGACACCTACAACGCCCCGCTAAAACCAGAAACCAAATTCTTCGGTAAAACTGCTCGCATTACAGTTGCAGGCAAAGATATCCGTTTGCTCTACCCCACTACCTTTATGAATAAAAGTGGACAAGCCGTAGCAGCACTGGCTAACTTTTACCGCATAGAACCAGAACAAATATTAGTAGCGTTTGACGAGTTAGATTTACCCCCAGGTGTTGCAAAATACAAAGTGGGCGGAAGCTCTAGTCAAAATGGCGTACGTGACATTGTGGCTAAAATGGGTAACAACAAGAATTTTTTGCGTTTGCGCATAGGTATTGGTCATCCAGGTCATAAAAGCCGCGTTACCGGCCATGTTCTTGGAAAACCACCAGCAGAAGAAAAAGCAGCCATTGAAAGTGCCATCGATGAAGCGGTACGTTGTACAGAAATTTTGCTGAAAGAAGACCTTAAGCAAGCACAAAACAGGTTACACTCGCACAAAGGGTAAACCTAGCCAGTTATCACTTTTCCAAACTAAGGATCCATACCATGGGTTTTAAATGCGGTATTGTTGGCCTACCAAACGTAGGTAAATCAACACTTTTCAATGCATTAACTAAAGCAGGTATTGAAGCGGCAAACTTCCCGTTTTGTACTATCGAGCCAAACACAGGTGTTGTTCCTGTGCCAGATCTTCGTTTGGACAAGTTGGCTGAAATCGTAAAACCTCAGCGCGTTATTCCTACTACCATGGAATTCGTAGATATTGCTGGCTTGGTTGAAGGTGCCTCTAAAGGTGAAGGTTTAGGAAACAAATTCCTTGCTAACATCCGTGAGACTGACGCTATTGGTCACGTAGTACGCTGTTTTGATGATGAGAACATTGTTCACGTTGCAGGTCGCGTTAGCCCTAAAGACGATATCGATGTTATCAACACCGAGCTTGCACTTGCTGACTTAGAAACAACAGAAAAAGCACTTCACCGTGTTGCTAAGCGCGCAAAAGGTGGCGATGCTGAAGCTAAGTACGAAATGAAAGTGCTTGAAAAGATTAAGCCGCACCTAGACGAAGGCTTGTTACTACGTTCACTTGAACTGACTAAAGAAGAGCTTGCGGCAATCAGCTACATGAACATGCTTACCCTTAAGCCAACCATGTACATTGCCAACGTGAATGAAGACGGTTTTGAAAACAACCCGTACCTTGATCAGGTTAAAGAAATTGCAGCAGGCGAGAATGCGACTGTAGTTGCAGTATGCGCGGCAATCGAATCTGATATTGCTGAGCTTGAAGACGACGAACGCGAAGAGTTTATGCAAGACATGGGTCTAGAAGAACCAGGTCTTAACCGCGTAATTCGTGCGGGTTACAGCCTGCTTACGCTACAAACCTATTTTACTGCAGGCGTAAAAGAAGTACGTGCGTGGACCTTCCCTGAAGGCTCAACTGCACCACAAGCGGCAGGTAAAATTCACACCGACTTCGAAAAAGGCTTTATTCGCGCTGAAATCGTAGGCTACGAACACTTTGTTGAGTTCAACGGCGAGCAAGGTGCGAAAGACGCGGGTAAATGGCGTTTAGAAGGTAAAGACTATATTGTTAAAGACGGTGACGTTATTCACTTCCGCTTTAACGTGTAATTTCTATTGTAGAAATTAGCACTGTTTACTAAAGCCACCGCAAGGTGGCTTTTTTGTTTCTAGCGAATAATTGTGAAGCGCACATAGGCCTGATATAACTAGTAAAAAACTAACGGCTTTTGTAATGACTATTAATCAGCTTTGCGCTTCACGCCCTTTAACTTGCAGCAAATCACAGCACGCCAAACGATTTTCTGTTTTAAGAACCTCAATTAAAGCGTTGTGCTTGTTAAGCCTGGCTAATTTTTCTTTTGCCAGTGAACCTCAAACTAATCCAGTGAATTCACAAATCAGTAGCGATGCTGTTGAAAAGGCACCAGCATTAGCAAGTAACACTGCCAGTTGGTATCAAGTTCCTCAGAGTAATACTGTGACGTTTAAAACTGCATATGGCGATGTAGTTATTGCGCTTCACCCTACCCTTGCACCAAAACATGTGGCCAGGTTTAAAAGTTTAATAGACGCAGGCTTTTATAACGAACAAGCATTTTATCGTGTAGTAGACGGGTTTGTGGCACAGGCAGGCAGCAACGATACGCATGACGCATCACAATTTCCGCCGAATCTGCTTAAACCTATTAACGCTGAATTTACGCAACCGCTTAATAGCAATGTAAACGTGGTTGAGAATCAGGATATGTTTGCGCCTAACACCGGATTTTTAGATGGCTTTCCAGTAGGCATTGATAAAAGCCGAAAAGAAATGTGGGGGCTTCACTGCCCAGGTGTTGTGGCGTTTGCTCGCAATAGCGAGAAAGATACAGCCAGTACGGAGTTTTATATTGTGATTGGGCAAGCACCACGACACTTAGACAGAAATATGTCGGTCGTTGGTCGCGTACTGCACGGTATGGATGTGCTTCAAAAGTTGCCGCGAGGAAATATGGACAGAGGTGGCGTTCTAGATGATATAACGCAAGAAAGCAAAATTAAGCAGGCTTTTGTGCATGCAAACAACGCGGCACCTTATTTCTTACAAACGCCGCATCATGAAGAATATAAAAAACGGGCAAACACAGGAAGAAACTTAGATAACCCGTTTTTTCATGACAATACGTATGGCCCGCGCCCTATTGACGTATGTTATTACCAAACAAAAACCAGTAACAAAGCGTGGTAAATAGCTAACTTTTTTCGTGCAAGTTGTTCAATTTCACGGCTTTTTGCGCGTATTTCGCCCTAATGCGCACACTTAATGAGCATTTAAAAAAAGTTAGTAAAAAAGGGGTTGACGGTTGCCAGTCATATACGCATAATACGCGCCACTTCCTGAGAGGGAAGAGAATAGCAAGGCTACGTAGCTCAGTTGGTTAGAGCACATCACTCATAATGATGGGGTCGCAAGTTCGAATCTCGCCGTAGCCACCAATTCTCACTTATCTCTTTTAGGAAAGTCTAGCTGCGCGGAAGTGGTGGAATTGGTAGACACGCTGGATTTAGGTTCCAGTGCTTCACGGCGTGAGAGTTCAAGTCTCTCCTTCCGCACCACGACTGGGGTATAGCCAAGTTGGTAAGGCAGCGGGTTTTGATCCCGCCATTCATAGGTTCGAGTCCTGTTACCCCAGCCATTCTTTTTGAATGACTATTATAGCTAGCGTCTACGCGGAAGTGGTGGAATTGGTAGACACGCTGGATTTAGGTTCCAGTGCTTCACGGCGTGAGAGTTCAAGTCTCTCCTTCCGCACCATTTGGGGTATAGCCAAGTTGGTAAGGCAGCGGGTTTTGATCCCGCCATTCATAGGTTCGAGTCCTGTTACCCCAGCCAAATTCTTGAGAAGCCGCTCATCGAGCGGCTTTTTATTGAAGATAAAAGTTTAGGCTACGTAGCTCAGTTGGTTAGAGCACATCACTCATAATGATGGGGTCGCAAGTTCGAATCTCGCCGTAGCCACCAACTTTTACTTATTCCTTAATTGGAAGTCTACATTGCGGAAGTGGTGGAATTGGTAGACACGCTGGATTTAGGTTCCAGTGCTTCACGGCGTGAGAGTTCAAGTCTCTCCTTCCGCACCAATATTGGGGTATAGCCAAGTTGGTAAGGCAGCGGGTTTTGATCCCGCCATTCATAGGTTCGAGTCCTGTTACCCCAGCCATATTCTTGAAAAAGCCGCTCTTTTGAGCGGTTTTTTTGTTTGTACTCTCGTATTGTTCAGCAAATGTGTTCTTCTCCCCCATGAATGAATAAATTTGCTATATGCGAGCATAAAACGTCATAGTTTCAGTACGTTTTCATTGTCCAATCATTTAATTGTCGTGCTAGTATTGGTTTTTTATCGATATAGCTCGGCTTATTCCAAGGTTTAGCAAATAAAAGTTTGCTTAAGCCGAAGCGTTTGTTCTGACAACGCACCTGTCATGTTCAGTTCATTTCTACACGCCGAGCAATAATTAAAACAATAACGAAGGAAAGTGCGTGATAAACGAATTCGTTTCATTAGTTAACAATATTCTTTGGGGAGACGGTCAGGTACTTATCATTATGCTGCTTGCATGTGGTATCTGGTTTACCGTTAAACTTGGCGGTGTGCAGCTTAGGCACTTCGGCCATATGTTCAGCCTACTAAAGGGCAGTAACACTTCTACTAAGGATGGGATCAGTTCATTCCAAGCTTTATGTACCAGCTTATCGGCTCGCGTAGGCACGGGTAACTTAGCTGGCGTCGCGGTTGCTATATCTCTAGGCGGTGCTGGCGCTATTTTTTGGATGTGGATGATTGCCCTTTTAGGTATGGCCACTGGCTTTGCCGAAAGTGTACTAGGTCAGCTATATAAAGTCCGTGACGAAAACGGCGAGTTCCGTGGCGGTCCCGCTTATTACATCAAGCAGGGTTTGAACAAAACCTGGCTTGCAGTCGCATTTTCTCTATGTTTGTTCTTTGGCTACGGCTTTGTCTTTAGCGCCGTTCAAGCCAATACTATTACCGATGCATTAAACAATGCATACTCATTCCCCACGGAATATGTAGGCCTAGCCATTATTGCACTGGCAGCCTTAATCGTCGTGGGAGGCCTTAAAAGCATTGCGCGCTTTGCCGAGTTTGTGGTGCCATTTATGGGAATAGGCTACGTGCTTGTGGCTTTGGCTATTACCTTCATTAATATTTCCGAACTGCCAGCCATGCTGCTCGATATCGTTAAATCAGCATTTGGCTTGCAGGAAGCTGGCGCTGGTGCACTCGGTGCGGCCATTAAAAATGGTATTCAGCGCGGGCTTTATTCAAACGAAGCAGGCAGCGGCTCTGTACCGCACGCTGCGGCGAGTGCTGTGCCAAACCCTAATCACCCCGTATCACAGGGTTACATTCAGATGCTAGGCGTTTTCTTAGATACACTCGTGCTATGTACGTCTACTGCCTTCATCATTTTACTTGCTGGCGGTTCAAGCTCTGATCAAATGGAAGGCATACGCCTAACCCAAGATGCGATGAGCAGTCACCTAGGCGAAGGCGGTACTGATTTTGTGGCTGCCGCCATCAGCTTATTTGCATTCACGTCTGTAGTGGCAAACTATGCCTATGGCGAGAGTAATCTGCACATGTTCAAGCTAGATAATAAAATAGGCCGTGCAGTTTACACTATTGGTTATTTAGGCATGATTTACTGGGGCGCACAGGCAGCCCTACCTCAGGTATGGGCCATGGCCGATATGGCGTTGGGCCTAATGACGGTGATAAACATCATTGCTATTGTATGGATGACCCCTACCATTGTGTCTATCAGCAAAGACTACTTTAAGAAAAAAGACACCGGCGCAAACATGGAATACAAAGCGGGCGACTGTGAAATACAGGGTAAGTCAGAAGAGGGTATTTGGGATTAAGTCCGGCTTTTACTAGGTTAGTGTTTTAAAGTTAGGTGTTACCGGGCTAACTTTAATCTAGTGAGATTAAACAAAAAGAAAGGCTAACCTCGGGTTAGCCTTTTCCGTTTGTAGCAATTGACCGCAAGTAAAACACTGGTTTTGATTTACCTGCAACAAATGAAGTGGCGGCCTACAACGCTACTGGCAAATGCCCTGTCTTCACCCATATTATTGTTTCCTCATCCACGTAAGGATGATGCTGACTCATATGAGGATTGCGCAACCATGTGCCTTTTGGGTATGCACCATGTTCGTCTTTAAATGTACCCGATAGCACAAAAATTTCTTCACCTCCGAAATGCTTGTGAGGCTTAAATACCTCTCCCACGGGCCACTTAACTAGCGCCACATGTTCATGCTCAAAGTTGTGGAGCGGCATCACTTGTAAACCGCCCTGCCCTTGCAGCCATTGTGCTTTATTTGTATTTACGCGTACTTCACTCAAATCGCGCTTATCAAACTGATTCAGCTTAACCAGAATCACACAGCCTTCTTTACTGAAAGGGCTATGTTTACTGCCTGGCGGGTTACGCAAGTAAGTACCTGCAGGGTAATCACCGTGTTCATCGGAAAACACACCTTCAAGCACCAAAATTTCTTCACCATAAGGATGACTATGCTGCTTAAAGCTCGCGCCAGCTTCGTACTTCACGACGCTAGTTGTATGACCAGACTCTTTTGCTTCACGCTCTAAGGGTTTACGCCATACCGTAGAAGACGGTGACGCCTGCCACTCTTGCATTTGCGTATTAATCGCTAGGCGTTCATCAAAGTTCATATTAAGCATCATTGATAATCTCGTTTTATTTAGAGCAAGCAATTGTTACCGAATAAACGTATACATCATCTCGCTTCGTGTTATTAGAATGAAGACAAAGCAAGATAATGATACGTCCTATTTATTAGTTCCTACCTGCCATTACACCACCATCAATATCTAATACGGTACCGGTAGTCCAATTAGCTCTTTCTGATAACAGATAAAGGATGCCATGTGCCACGTCTTCTGGAGTTCCTATACGTCCTATCGGATGAAACGCATTGAAACCTTCCAATACTTCATCGGTTTGCTCTTCTGGAACGAACGCATTGTAAATAGGTGTTTTAACTACCGCTGGCGATACTGCATTTACACGTATGCCATCGTCGGCAAGTTCCATGGCCAGATGCTGAGTAAGTGAATGCAGCGCTGCTTTTGCCATGGAGTAAGCAGACGAAGGAGTCGCCTTAACGGCCTGCTTAGCCCACATAGAACCAACATTAACAATACTGCCAACACTGTGCTGAGACATTCTTTTGGCTACCGCTTGGGTGATAAAAAATAGGCTTTTATTCAAATCATGATAAACATCATAATCTTCGCATGTATGCTGTAAAAATGGCTTAGGGTTAAAATACCCTGCAGCATTTATTAAGTAATGAAAAGGTACAGCTGCATCTTCTACGTACTTTATTAATTTTTGTACGTCTGCAGGCTTATATAAGTCAACTTGGACAGCGTTTATGCTAATGGTTGAAACATTTGTGAATGTACTTACCGCTTTCACTGCTTCTTCCAGTTTGGAACCATTCTTGCCCACAAGCACAACGTTAACACCTTCATTCGCCAATAACTTAGCGGTGGCAAGACCTATACCGCTTGAACCGCCTACAATTAACGCGTTACGGTTTTCACAAAAATCATTTAAAAGTGACATTTAAAATTCCCTCACTGTTTTCAATTCGTGATAACCTTACGCCTTAGATAACTCCATGAATAGTAAGTATAATTTGGTTCAGTAAGTACTTTTAGGTACATCTTTATGAATTTTAAGGAAAAACAAATCGAGCGAAAAATACCACCTCAAGAAAGCGCGCGCATGGTAGAGACGATTTACGGCTGTAAATGGTCGCTTACCGTTTACCAACTCTTGGCAAATGGCATTAACCGCCCCGGTGAAATGGTGCGTACTGTAGACGGACTAAGCACCAAAGTATTAAATCAATGCCTGAAGAAGAACACGGAATTTGGTATTCTGAAAAAAACGGTGTATCACGAGCTCCCGCCTCGGGTTGAATACCAAGTAACAGAGTTTGGAAATAGATTTTTAGCCGTACTAGAACAAATAGAGGCCTTACAAGAAGACCTCAATAATCTATCGAGATAGCATCGCCAGCTCTATCCCTCTGGTCTTAGCATTTCGAAAAAGTTATCTCGGGAAATAGTGTAATAATCGCCTCGTCCGCCACCACGGGTAACTGGCGCACTTTTCAGCGTGCTGTAAACGCCGTTCTCTATGAGTGACTTATCAATATGTACACCCACTACTTCACCCATGATAAACCAGCTATTCACCTCCTCACCTGAGGCGGTCTTAAGCTGTACCACATCAGTTAGCTTACATTCCATGCTCACCTTACTCGCTTTTACGCGGGGAACGCTTACCACTTCACTTTCTACAGTTTGAAGCCCTGCATGGTCAAATTCACTTTCTTCAGGTGCCAGAGGTTTACTTGTCGTGTTCATTGCATCAATCAAATCTTCTGATACAAGATTCCAGCAAAACTCACCCGTTTCCTGTACGTTTACCAGTGAATCTTTCTTACTGCCTACTACTGAAAATCCGATAATTGGCGGCGTGTAGTTCAACGCATTGAAAAAACTGTAAGGAGCAAGGTTTAACACTCCCGTTTTTGATTTTGTAGAGATCCATCCGATTGGGCGCGGTGCGATGATTGCGTTAAACGGATCGTGAGCCAAGCCATGACCTTCTTTTGGTTGATAAAAATGCGTTTGTGACAAAACCATTCCTTAAAATTTGTGGTAGGGTAAATCTAATACTGATATGAACGCTTATTCGGCGCTTTTCAAGGGCTTAAGATTAAAGGTTGTTTATGACTGCACGTAATGTCGCTTTTTCAAGAACAAGACTGACTGAATTAATGGTGCCATCTTTTGCTAATTTTGGCGGTAAGGTGCATGGAGGTGTCATTTTATCGTTAATGGATAAAGTCGCCTATGCCTGCGCAAGTAAACACGCAGGAGCCTATTGTGTAACCGTTACTGTTGATGGCGTCGAGTTTTTACAGCCTGTTGAAGTGGGTGACTTACTTCACCTCGACGCTACCGTTCATTATGTCGGAAACACATCCTTGGTAGTAGGGATAAAAGTCACTACGGAAAATATAAAAACCAACGAGGTCAAACATACCAATAACAGCTTTTTTACCATGGTTGCCAAAGATGATAGCGGCACACCTGTTTCAGTCCCTGAGCTAGAGTTATCTACTCACCATGAAATGCGCAATTTCGTAACGGCTATACGCCGCAGTAAAATTCGCAAGGAAGCACAAGTTAAGCTGCAACGTGATTACGACGCTTTTATTCCCAAAGAAGACTTTGCGCTTTTAAACGAACATCGCTGTGTAGTTACCTTTGAGAAAAATGACTAAGTAACAGGTACAAAAAAAGCCAGTTGCGTATTAATCAACTGGCTTTCAGCACTCAAGAACCGGTGCTAATTAGAAGCTATACGAGACTTTTCCGTAAACAAAACGGCCTGTAAAACCGTAAGGCGAAAAGCCTGAATACGGGAATAAGCGCGAGAACGTGGTTACATCATCCACAAGTTCACGGGTTGTTTCTGGGTACACATCAAACAGATTGTTAGCACCAACAGAAACGGTAAGTCCTTCTGTTAACGCAATGCGAACGTCTAGGTCTGTGATCCACTCTGACGGAATGATTTCATTGCGTGCTTCAACTGACGATGGGTCTTCCACTTCACCATAACGAGTAGTGCGTAAGGTTGTTGTGTAGCGGTCATAATTCCACGTAACACCTAAGTTAAGTTTGCTGTCAGGCGAAGCCGTTTCGAAGCGACGTAGTTCAACATCATCGAACAAGTTAGCCTGGTCGAAGCCTGCATTTTGCAACACATCAGGTGCATCGATAACATTTGTTACCTCGTTATCGTTAAAGTTAGCACCAGCGTTAAAGTTAAACGCACCATAATCTGACGTATTAAGCGTATAGGTAGAAACGATATCAACACCTTCCGTACGCGAATCTATCGCATTTAAGAAGAATCGAGCCTGATTAGCTCCCGTACCCGCAAGTAGTGCTTCTATACCCTCACCTGATAGGTTGTTAGACAGCACGATACGATCGTCGATATCAATGCGATAAAAGTCTACTGTCAGGTTGAAATCAGCAGTTGGCGAGTAGGTAAAACCTGCACTGTAGTTATTCGATTCTTCTGCATCAAGACCTGGGCTGCCCAGCGCTTGCGCAACATCACTTGACGGCGCAAATGTCCCCGTTTCAGTTGGCTCGCCATCAACAAATACCGTCGCGATTGAGGTGAAGAATTGCTGTTGTAGCGATGGTGCTCTAAAGCCGGTTGATACTGACGCTCGAAGTGCAAATGCATCACTCAGGGTTACACGGTGAGACATTTTCCAATTAAACGTGCTGCCGAAGTCAGAATAATCTTCATAGCGCCCTGCCACTGCTACGTTCCAGTTTTCTACAACGTCAGCTTCTACATCCACATAGAAGCTATAGTTATGACGGCTGTTTTCACCTGCAGATTCTGGTGTAAAGCCTGGGAATACTTGCGAACCAGCAGCACCAAACGGGCCGTCTACCGGGTCAGTCACCACGCCGCCAGGTCCAAACGTACCTTGTATGTAAGACCCTTCTTCACCTGCAGTTATTTCATAGCTCTCATGACGATATTCTGCGCCCATGGCGAAGTTCATTTCGCTGTAGAAATACCCGGTATCTACCAAACGTGACGCGTCAGCATTCACAATTGTGGTGTTGTATTCTAGCGTACCCGCGTCAAACTCAGTTTGACTCGTTGGACCTAAAGACGTGTTTAGGGTGTTGATAACACCATACTCAAGCTCATTACCACCATGTGTTACGGACAA
The DNA here is from genome assembly GCF_054960505.1 of Alteromonas sp. G4i13. Lineage (NCBI taxonomy): Bacteria > Pseudomonadati > Pseudomonadota > Gammaproteobacteria > Alteromonadales > Alteromonadaceae > Alteromonas > Alteromonas sp. G4i13. The sequence goes on from NZ_JBHNYX010000016.1 coordinate 106,711, forward strand.
GTCGTAATTCCAAACATCGCCATAGCCCTTAATACCAGCAAGCAGCGACATATCGGTTATGTCAGTTTGAATAGAAGGTAGGAATCCGTCTGGATAAATTTCAACTACGTTTCGTGAATCTTGAGCTCGACGGTAAAAGCCTCCGCCTACCGAATCACGAGTGCTGTAGCCTGCGGTAGTATAAAACTCAACGCTATCAGTAAGGGCTTTGCCCGCGTTTATGAACAAGGCGTAATCTTCCACCTCACCATTTCCGTAAACGTGATTGTAGCGGTTGACCGTAAGCTCACGAGGGTCTAGGTTGCCGTCCGCGTCTCGCGCATAGTTTTCTCGCTGGTCGTAGTCCGAACGGTTCGCCTGTCCACGGTCGCGGTATTCACCTGATACGTTAACAAAGCCGTCGTCTCCCCATTCGAAGCCTACGTTGCCGCGAAGGGTAAAGGTTTGTCCATCGGTTACGTCTCTGTCGCTTCCTTCAGCGAATGCTAAATTACCGTCAGCGCCAACACTCACACCTTCAAGGTTAGGCACACCGTCCATTGTTGTAACGTTAGCACCATACGTTGCCGACACTTCACCGCCTTCGGCAGCATCTTTCAAAACAATATTAATAACACCGGCAATGGCGTCTGAGCCGTACTGAGCCGCAGCACCGTCACGCAACACCTCAATACGCTTAATCGCATTAGCCGGGATAGCGTTTAAATCTACCGCTGAAGAGCCACGCCCCACCGAACCATTTAAATTAAGAAGCGCAGAGGTATGACGACGCTTACCATTAACTAATACCAGCGTGTGGTCTGGTGCTAAACCACGCAGCTGCGCTGGTCGTACGTGGTCGGTGCCATCGGTAATAGATGGCTGAGGGAAGTTAAAGCTAGGCAGTAACTGGTTTAAGATCATGTTGGTTTCAGTGAGCCCCGTTGCTTCTATAGATGAAGCATCGATAATGTCGATAGGTACAGGGGAGTCATTGATGGTGCGACCAACGCGACGTGAACCTACAATTTGGATTTGCTCAACATCTTGCTCATCAACAGAAGCTTGCTCCTGTGCAAGCACTGACGAAGAAGAAAAAGCCATTCCTGCAATTGCAGAAGCAATGAGGGAAAGCTTGAAAGCAGAAGCGTTAAATTTTGCCTGTTGCATTGTGTTGTTCCTGAATTCTTTTAAATTTTACTTTTCGAAGTGTGTAGTTTTGTATTTCGTGAATCAAAAACGCGTTGAAATACAATATCTTCTTTCTGTTGTTGGGGTACTGCTAAACGCCAGATTGTCTGATCAGACTTATTATTATTAGAGATGAAAAGCACGCGGTGCTTGAAGGCTGAGTAAATCACAAAAAGATTCGCTCGCACAATACTAAAGTTGTAATAAATCCTTAATATCGACGACAGGCAGAATTTTGAAGATGAAGCGACGGAATCATCTATTGCACTGGTGGTAAGAGGCGGTAGGAAGGTGCCACCTTCACAAAAGGTAATTTGGACTAGAGTACA